>JAPKZP010000133.1 GCA_026393735.1 Acidobacteriota bacterium | reverse complement strand
GCGACGAGATGGTCGTTGAAACTTTAGAGGAGGTTCGGGTTGGGGAGGTTTGGGGGATCGACGACGTAGCGGATCTGCCGCGCGGTGGCGAGCGCCTCGAGCGTGGCGGTCACCACCTGGGTGGCGCGGGCTTTCTGGTGGTCGTCGTGCGCCTTGGCTTCGATGAGCTCGGCGTGCGACAGGATGATGCCGAGCTGATTGTTCAGCGTGTGAAACAGCTGCCTCAGCTCGGCCGGGTCGGTGGTCACTTATGGGCCTCGGTGGCCATGGCATACGGCGTCTCGAAGGACTGCTCGCCCAGTTCGGGTTCGCGCCACAACGAGTCGACGAAGATGCGAATCGAGCCGCCCGCGGTCCTGACGTATTCCACTTTACCGGCGGAGATCCAGTTGTAGATGGTCCGGCGGCTGACACCCACGAGCTCGCACGCCTTCATGATTGAGATAGCTTTCCGTTCCACTAGGTCTCCCTCCGTGAACCAGTATCGGCGGGAGAGATGAAAGCTGTAGACGTGATGGGTTGAAAGAGTCCTATCGAGTCGCCCGGCGGCGCCTTACTGCACGCCCCCCAAGGCTCGTGCCAGCGTAACAACCACTCCAGAAAACCTCTCCCGGAGAGGTTTTCGCCGCGCGTAGTAACCTCTCCCGGACAGGTTTTCGTGGCGAGACTACTTCGGGCGACGAGGCCCGCGAGAGCCGCTGCCTGGACGGCCGCCTCCGGGTTTGCCGAAATCCCCGGGCTTGCCAGGGCCACGGCCCGCTCCGAAGCCTCCGGGCTTCGGCCCAAATCGACGATCACCGCTTGGCTTGCCGCCGAACCCGCTGGGCTTGCGATCGAAGCCTCCCGGCTTGGGTCGGAAGTCGCGGTCAGCGCCGGGCTTCCGATCGAAACCACTCGGCTTCGGACTGAAGCTACCCTCGCGCGGGCCGCTTGGCTTGGGCCCGAACTTCCCCGGCTGGCGATAGCTGCCTTCTCCGCCGGGCTTCGGCCCAAAACGGCGATCGCCGCTTGGCTTGCTGCCGAACCCGCCAGGCTTCCCGAAGCCTCCCGGCTTTGGCCCAAACTTCCGATCGCCACTGGGCTTCGGCCCGAATCCCCCACTGCGGGGGCCCCTGGGCTTCGGCGCGAATCCACTGGGCTTCGGACTGAAGCTACCCTCGCGCGGGCCGCTTGGCTTGGGCGCGGAGCTTCTGTCGCCACCCGTTCCTTCGCTGAACGGCTTGCGGCGCTGCGGTCCGAGGTTGCGTTCCTTCCATCGCTTGCGGGCCGATCCGGGAGCCCCTTTGTATTTGTCGCGCGGGTCGGTGTGCTCACCGCCCGGACGCCAGTCCTTGCCGCGTCGCGCCGGCTTGGGCTGCGGCGCGAACTGAGGCCTGCGCGGCTCACGAGGCGCCTCGCTCCCGGCGCGCGCCTCAGCCGGCGGGCGTGTTTCTGCCGGAGGCTGCCCTTCTTCACCGGTTTGCTCACCTTCCGGCGACTTCTCCGCCGCTTCCGCCGCCGCCCGCTTTTCGCGCTCGCGGATCTCTTCGAACTCGCGCCGCGACTGGTCGCGGAACTCGCGCTCCTGGCGATCGCGTCCCTCTCTGAACTCGCGCACGCGATCGAGCTGCCGGCCCTCGCGCGCCTGCTCCGGAGAGTCCCAGAGCTTGCCGCCCGAGAACCACTTCATCAGCGCGGTCGGGTCCTTCTGCTTCAGCCGATTGAAGGTGGGCAGGAGTTCGGCCTGTTCGTGTGCTCGGAACGACGTGGGCGTGCCGTCGAGGATGATGGTCCAGTAGGCGAAGCGGGGTGGCATGGAAGAGATGATACTCGGGATTCGGCCGGGGATCCCCTTCTTCGCCGGGGAGACCGACGCTACGGCTCGGCGAGAAGGCGGTTCAGGTACTTGGCGTAATCGCTCTTGCCGAGAGCCTGGGCGAGACGGCCAAGTTGCGCCGCGTCGATCAATCCCAGACGATAGGCGATCTCCTCGGGACATGCGATCTTGAGCCCCTGCCGCTTCTCGATCGTCTGGATGAAATGGCTCGCTTCCAGCATCGACGCATGCGTGCCCGTGTCGAGCCACGCGTAGCCGCGTCCCATCTTCTCCACGGAAAGCTGTCCGAGGTCGAGATAGAGACGATTGAGGTCCGTGATCTCCAGTTCGCCGCGTGCGGAGGGCTTCAGGTCCGCCGCGAAGTCACAGACGCGGTCGTCGTAGAAATAGAGGCCGGTAACAGCGTAGCTCGACTTCGGGTGCGCAGGCTTTTCCTCGAGCGAGGTTGCGCGGCCGTTTGCGTCGAAGCCGACCACGCCGTAACGCTCGGGATCTTCGACGTGATACGCGAAGACCGTGGCACCGATGGTGCGCGCGTTCACGGCGGCGAGCATGGCGTGCAGGCTGTCGCCGTAGAAGATGTTGTCGCCGAGGACGAGCGCCGACGGGTGCGAACCAATGAACGTGCGGCCGATGATGAACGCCTGCGCAAGGCCGTCGGGCGAGGGTTGCACGGCGTACCGGATCGACAGGCCCCACTGTGCGCCGTCGCAGAGCAGTTGCTCGAATCGGGGCGTGTCCTGCGGCGTCGAGATGACCAGGATATCCCGGACACCCGCCAGCATCAGCGTGGTCAGCGGGTAGTAGATCATCGGCTTGTCCCAGACCGGCAGCAACTGCTTCGACACCGCCTGAGTCACCGGGTACAGCCGCGTACCTGCTCCGCCCGCAAGGATGATGCCCTTCCGCGTCGTCCGGGTCGGCGCCGCCGCTGGCGTGGGGGAAGTGTCCGCGTGAGATGTCATTCCGCCGCCATTGTACACGTGTAATAACCTCTCCCGGAGTGGTTGTTCGGAGTGGTTGTTACATTTGGGCCGCGAGCGGTCGCTCTCCTGTAGACTGGTTCCCGGGCGAACGGTGTCCCGTCGCGGCATCTACGGTGGTCGCCTGAGGTTTACACTATCGGATGCAGGGGGCGCTCGTGCGGGTCACGCCGACGGACATTCCAGACGTCTTGATTCTCGAGCCCTTCGTCTATGGCGATGCCCGGGGCTTCTTCTTTGAGAGCTTCCGGCAGGAACTGTTCGACCGATTCGCTTGGCCGGGAGCGGGCACGGGGACTGGGGCGGACGGTGCGGAGACGAGCGCTCGCGGAAACGCGAGACGCCTGTTCGTCCAGGACAACCAGTCGCGATCCGCGCGCGACGTCCTTCGCGGACTTCACTATCAGATCGGCAAACCGCAGGGAAAACTCATTCGGGTGGTCACCGGGGAAATCTTCGATGTGGCGGTCGATATCCGGCGATCGTCACCGACGTTTGGCCGGTGGGTGGGCGCGAGGCTTTCGGCCGAGAACAAGTGTCAGATGTGGGTTCCCGAGGGATTCGCGCACGGGTTCCTGGTGATGTCTGAATTGGCCGACGTGCTGTACAAGGCGACGGACTACTACGCGCCGGAATGCGAACGCACACTCGCGTGGAACGACCCGGCGATTGGGATTGCGTGGCCTCTGTCGGCCACGCCTGTCCTCGCAGCGAAAGACGCTGCGGGCGTGCTCCTGCGCGAGGCTGAACTGTTCGCGTGATCCCCAGAACCCGCCGGCTTCAGTCGACTCCGCTCCCTTCGACTGCGCTCAGGGTCGGCTGATCGGGAAAGCCAGCGGGCTACGACCACAACGTTAGAGGTCGTCGCTGCCGGGCGAGAATCCGCCACCGATGCCCCCGGTCATCGGGCCGCCGTCGGAACCTTCTGTGCCCGCACCGCCGCCCGCCATTTCCGCTTCCATGGCCTGCTCGATATCCCCGCCGAAGTCCTCCCCCATCTCCTGACCCATCTTCTTCATGAGTTTCGCGACGCTGCGGGGGTCATTCTCGTCGAGTCCCGCCAGCGCCGATGGATCGGCGAGCGACTCGAGCCTGGCGTCCTCGGACTTGGGCGACGAGAACCGCGACCAGAGCCTTTCGAGGTCCGCGCTGCCGCAGTGTTTGCAGCGCACGTCGGACTCACGCGCGCGGGACAAGATCAGGGCGGACACTTTCTTGCGGCAGGCGCGGCAGGAATACTCGTAGATGGGCATCGGGTCACCAGCGAACGCTGTGTAACAACCTCTCCGGGTAACAACCTCTCCGGGAGAGGTTTCTTGCTAGAAGAACTCGGTAATCAGGGTGCGCAGGGCGGCGACGGAGGGGGCCTGGTTCACGGCGACGCGCAGGTGTGAGCCGCCCTCGAATCCCCTCGTATACCACCCGCAGAGCGCGCGCAGCTTGTTCACAATCCAGCGGTCCGACGCCGAATGCTCGGCCGACAGCAAATCAATGTAGTCCAGCAGGAATCGGCCGCGGTCCGCCCGGCTTACAACGCGCGGGGGACGGCCAGCCAGCAGGTCCGCGGCTTGCGCAAAAAGCCACGGGTTGCGCAGGATCCCGCGGCCCACGAGGACGCCCGCGACGGGCGTCGAGCGCATGCGTTGGAGGATCTCCTCCGGCTCGACGAGATCGCCACAACCGAATACGGGGATCTTCACCGCGTTGGCGACGCGCGCGATCAGGTCCCAGTCGGCGTGCCCGTGGTACGCCTGCTCGGCGGTGCGCCCGTGCACGGCCACGGCAGCGGCCCCCGCCGCTTCCACGCGACGCGCCAGCTCCGGCGCGTTCACTTCGCGATCGTTCCAGCCGGCGCGCATCTTGACGGTGACAGGAATCTTCACGGCCCTGACCATGGCGGCCACGATTGCCGCCGCGTGCCCGGGCTCGCGCATCAGGCGGCAACCGGCGTTGTTCTTCGCGATCTTCGGAACAGGACACCCCATGTTGACGTCGACGATGTCCGCGCCGCGCGCTTCGACGACCTGGGCCGCGGCGGCCATCTTCGCCGGATCGCCGCCGAAAATCTGAATCGCGACAGGCCGCTCTTCTTCCGTGTACTCCAGGTACTCGAGCGTCTTCCCGATGCCGCGCACGATGGCTTCGGACGAGACCATCTCGGACACGACCAGACCGCATGCTCCCTCGCGCTTCACGAGGCGCCGGAAGGCCGTGTCGGTCATGCCGGCCATGGGCGCGAGCACGAACGGTGATGTGCCAATGGCGAGAGCAGAGGGGACCACTGTCAGTATTTCCGCACATCCGCCACGTCGAACGTGACCGCCACGGCGCGGTTGATCATCGTGATGGACAGCACGAGCGTCGTCTGCGGGCCCTTGTGGAGCAGCCGGCCGACGACGCCCTTCAGTGGGCCATGAATCACCTCGACCATGTCGCCCTCGTGCAGCAGGGGACAGGGATCGAACTGCAGCTCCGATTGCACCAGCAACTGGATCGCTTCGATCTCGGCATGCGGAATCGGCGCCGGTATGCCGTCGAACGAGACGATGGTCGCGACGCCCACGCACTTGAGCACGTCGAGCGACCCGCGCGGATCGAAGCGCGCGAAGCAGTAGCCCGGGAACAGGGGCCAATCGATCTTCTTCTTGCGGTCCTTCCAGCGCGACCATCGCTGAACGGTCGGCAGGAACACCTCGATCTGCTTCCGGGTCAGCTGATCGAAGACCGCCTTTTCGGCGCGGGAGCGGGTCCAGATGGCGAACCACGGCGCCTCGATGATGTGTTCGTCGTTCGCCATGACTGATGCTCGCCCAGGAGCCCCGGGCTACGATCCCTGCCCCGGCGCCCTGGGGGCCGGGGCCGAGATCTTCGCGTCGTAGAGCTTCCGCATCTCGTCGTTCTTCCACTCGATAATGGCTTCGGCGCGAATCTTCGTCAGGTACTTCTCGAACGCATCGCGGCGCAGGCCGGAGAACACCTTGTCGGCGATTTCGTCGCGCGCGGCCTCGAACGTCTTCAGGACGGGCGGGGTCAGCGTGTCGACCTGCAGCAGCGCCCAGCCGTTGGCCGTGCGGACGACATCGGTGACATCGCCCTGCTTGAGCGGCTCGACAAGCTTGCGGATCCCGGGGTCGAGTTCGTCGATCGACAGCGGGCCCACGAGTCCGCCGTTGGCCTTCGACGGCGCGTCGGACAGCTCGGCCACGAGCTTTGCAAACGACTCGCCGGCCTTCGCACGTTTCATGGCACTTTCGGCCTTGGCCTTCGCCGCCTCGTCGACGGCCGCGTTCACGCCCCTGGGATCGGCTGGCACGCTCACCAGGAGTTCGCGCAGCGTCAGCGACGCCGCCGTGGTGAACTCGTTCTTGTGCGCGTTGTAGTAGGCCTGCGCCTCGCCTTCGTTGATGGAGATCTTGCTCAGCACCTCGGCCTGCTGCACCTGGTTGATGATCATCTGCTTTTCGAGGTTCTTGCGCAGCCCATCGACCGAGAGGCCTTCCTGTCTGAGCGCAGCGGCGAACTGGGCGTCATCGTCGAGCTTGTTCTCCTTGCGGATGTTCTCCAGCACGCGCTTGAACTGCTCGTCGGTCACCTTGTAGCCGAGTTCCTTGCCGCGCTGGAGCAGCAGCATCTCGTCCACGGCATCCACCAGCAGATCTGGCGTGACCTCTGCGACCGCCTTCTTCAGGTCCTCGTCTGACATCTGCTGCGTTCGCTGACGGAGGGCGGCAACCTGGCGCGTCTCAATGTCGGTCTTCGTGAGGATCTCGCCGTTCACTTTCACGAGGATTTGCTCGAGAATCTCGATCCTGGCGGCCGGCTGGTTTGGACCTGGCTGGCCCGGGGTGGGCTGCGTCAGAGCGGGTTTGGCCTGCGTGGCCTGGCCCGCCTCCCCCTGGGGCTTCGGCGAGGCCGCGGACTGGGCCGACACCGTAACTGCAGCAGCGACAGCACATAGGACAGCGAACAAACTCTTGCGCATGGCCATCTTTCTCGACTGACGGGTATACCAATCCTCTATTGTATCGCGTCTGACTTCTTCTTTATGACGAACGGGCGGCCGCAGGAGCCGGGCCCAGCGAGAGGCGGCGGGCCGCTGCCGCCCCTACTTCAGCAGGTCGTCGAGCAGGCTGCCGACCCGATCGAAAAGGCCGCCCGGTGCGCGGGGGTCTTCCTTGGGCGGTTTCAGGATCTCTTCTTTCGTGAATCCCGCCGTCACCGTTCCGGCGGTGGCCCTCGCGGTCCACCACGACGCGGCCGCCGATGCCCCCGGACGCGATCCGACCCGCTGGCGCCCCTGGACGGCGCCCGGATAGCCCGGGCCCCGCGGGGTCGGGCGCGCGCCG
>JAPKZP010000812.1 GCA_026393735.1 Acidobacteriota bacterium | reverse complement strand
CCATCGACACGTCCGGCGCCTGCGTGCCGTACGCGAGACCGTCCACCCGGGTGCCCGCCGGCGTGAAGAGCCCCAGTTCCTCGCCGTCCGCACTGAGCTTGAAGGACGCGTGGTAGGCGGTGGTCGTGAACGAGGTGAAGGGCCAGAACTCGCGCGCCAGGATCCGGCCGGGCTTCGAGTCGAGGCCGTCCGCCCAGACCTGCAGGTAGCCTTTCGGCCCGATGGCGGCCCCCTCCGGAGACCGCCAGCGGAACGGGTTGCCCAGGTTGTCGCCGAGGTAGTAGCCGGCCACGTTCACGGTGTCCGTCGAATCGTTGTAGAGTTCGACCCAGTCGGCGAAGTCGCTGAAGTCGTTGATCTCCGGCGTCGCGTACACGTTGCTGGCCAGAAACTCGTTGATGCCGAGGAACGCCGTACGGTAGACCGCCCCGGCCACGGGGCTGGGCACCTGCCCGGGGACGAAGGCCCGCACCAGCAGTTCCGCGCTGTCGCTGATGTCGATGGGTCCCGTGTAGAGCGGCGAGTTGGTCGACGGGATCGTGCCGTCGAGCGTGTAGCGCACCTCGGACGACACGTTCGCACAGCCGACCGTGATCGAGAGCGTGCCCGAGAAGAGGCCACCCGCGGCGGACAGCACGGGCAGCGCCGCGACGCCGGACAGGATGGTGGTGTTGGTGTTGCCCGGGGTGGGCGTGCGCAGGTAGCCGACTGCATGCGTGACTTCGTTCGTGTTGTTCCACGTCAGCCCCAGTTCCGGCAGGAGCAGGAAGTCCGAGCTTCCGCTCATCTGGTTGATCCCCTGGATCGCCAGCACGTTGGTCCCCTCGACCAGCAGGTGCGACTGGGCGTTGAGGTTGAACGACTGGAAGAGGACCGCCAACGTGTCGTCGTGCAGGTCGGGGGCCGTGGAGTTCCACACCGGCGCGGCCGGCGCGTTCGTCGTGGCGACCTTCGTGCCGTTCACGTAGGCGGCGAAACCGTCGTCGAACTTCACCCGCAGCGACATCTGGTTGACCTCCGCGGCGTTCGTGACAACGAACGGCAGCCGCAGGAACAGGCTCCCCTGCTTCCCGAGCATCGCGCTCCTCACGTCCGTGGCGATCAGGGGTCGATAGGTCGATTCGGTGTCGTATCCGATGCCGTTGGTCGCGCGCTTCCACGCGCTGTCGTCGAAGCCGTTCGCGAACCAGTTCGTGGCCAGCGCCGCCGCATTCGTCGGCACCAGGTAGGTCCCAATGCTTCCCGCATGGACCGGCACCTCGGTGCGGCTGCCGGCGGAGTCGATCCCGTACGAGATGTCCGCCGCCTGCGCCGGGTAGCCGGTCTCGTAGGCGTACTCGACCACCAGGTCGTCCCGGACCAGGGCCAGGTACTCACCCGTCTCCGCCAGGCTGAAGTTCGCGTGCAGCCTCGTCACGTCGTTGGTCCGGTCCTTGCCCGAGCAGAACACGAGGACATAGCCGTACGCCGGGATGGTCAGGTCCGGGAAGGTCCACTTGGCCAGAGCCCCGGGGGAGTCGGTCAGGTGCCAGTTCTTCAGCGAGATGTCGTAGTTGCGCGTGTTGTACAACTCGATCCAATCGGGATAGGTGCCATCCTCGTCCACCAGAGTATGCACGTT
>JAPKZP010000677.1 GCA_026393735.1 Acidobacteriota bacterium | reverse complement strand
CCACCTGATGAACAAGACCGATCCGGAGATGACGGCGATCATCGCCGACATCAAGGCGCTGGGCGTCGTGAAGTGCGGCGCCACGCACTGCACGGGCGACAGGCAGATCGGGATGGTCAGAGAGGCGTTCGGCGCCAACTACGTCGAGTTGGGCGTAGGCAACGCCATCGTCATCAGGTAACCGGCGAGGTCGCGCGGCGCGGGCGGTGAGGCGGCTCGCGAGCGGCTAGCGAAGGGCTTGACTGTGGCGCCCGCGAGGCCCACCTTGGATCAGGGCGCTCAGACGCCCGCATCCAAGGAGGCCGGTATGAGCAGGATCAACTGGCGCGAGGTCTGCAAGTTCGCGTCGGGCGCGGCGTTTGTCGGCACGATCGCTAACGCCTACCTCTGGGCGTACGACATCTCGGGGCCGTTCCCGTTCCTGAACTACACGATCCCGCCGTGGCTGTTTGGCGTGCGCGCGATCGTGTCAGTGGCCGTCTTCGCCCTCTGCGTCTACGTGGCGTACCTGAGGCCAGCGGCCGGGAGTTCTCCTTGACGCGCGCGCCCCGCGGCAATCGGAGCGCGGAGCGTCATGGCTCGACCGTCAGCACGACCTTTCCCCGGGCGTGTCCTTCCTCGAGATAGCGGATCGCGTCGGCGGCCTCGCACAGCGGGTAGCGCCGATCGATGACAGGCACAATCGTCCTGGCGGCCAGCATCCCCGCCAGCAGCTCCAGGTCCGCCTTGTCGATCCTGGCCATGAAGAATGTCAGCTTCTTGCGGCCAAGGCGCGACAGCAGCGGGCCCAGCGCCATCCCCTGGATCAACTGGGGCCAGCCGCCGCCGGCGATGACGTAGATGCCGTGCGGGGCGAGCGCGCGCCGGTAGGCGGAGATCGAACGATGCGCGTTCGCGGCCAGAATGAGATCGTAGCGCTGCCCGCTCTGCGTGAAGTCCTCGCGCGTGTAGTTGATGACATGGCCGGCGCCAAGCGTCCGCGCCGTGTCGACGTGCCTGGTGCTGCACACCGCCGTGACCTCCGCGCCGAACGACCTCGCGATCTGGATCGCGAAGGTGCCCACGCCCCCTGATGCGCCGTCGACGAGCACATGGTGGCCTCGCTGGATGCGCCCCCGGTCTCGGAGGCCCTGAAGGGCCGTGATCGCCGCCACCGGCACGGCGGCGGCGTCCTCGAACGGGGTGTTGGCGGGCTTCAAGGCGAGCCGGTCTTCACGCGGGCACGCGTACTCGGCGAACGTCCCGCGGCCAGCCCCGAAGACTTCGTCGCCGGGCCTGAATCGCGTGGCGTGCCTGCCGACCGCTTCCACCACGCCGGCCACATCGGCGCCCGGCCGTGTGATCTTGGGCTTGAGCAGGCCGCCGATCATGAGGCGCGTGAGCCACGGCTTTCCTCGCATGAGGCGCCAGTCGAGCGGGTTGACCGACGCCGCGCGCACGCGCACCAGCACGTCGTCGTCTCCGGGGGCGGGCTTCGCGACGTCGATGAGCCGGAGCACATCCGGAGGGCCGTATTCCGTGTAGACGAACGCTCGCAGTGGTGTCCTCGACGCTGATGCTGATGGAGTCCCTTTCAGCCGGGGAGCAGGATGACAAAACTCCATCCGCCAAAGGTGCCGCTCGCGCGGCGCGGGTGGCACGGCACCCGGTCGAGGGCCTCGGCGTCGCGCGAGGCTCTGCTTTCTACGACTTACCGGTTCCCCGCCGTCCGCGGCACGGTATCCAGCGGATTGAGGTGAAGGACACGGGGCATGACACGCGCACGCCACAAGGCCCGGCGGATCCGCGGGACCACGTCGCATTTCTCCCGCGGCACGATCAGCCAGTCACCCCAGACATCCTGGGATACGCCGGCAAACGGCACTTCCTTGAGCGATCGTGTGCCGGCGTCGAATGCGACATACGCGTGCTTGTCGAGGATGCTGCAGAACGCGTGAATATCCCCGCCGGACCGATGCAGGTACGACGCGATCACCTCGCTGTAGATGATGGGCCGCACGTCGGCCAGCAGACGGCCGGCGCCCATCAGGAAGCCGTACTCGGAGCCCTCGATGTCCATGAACACGAAAGACGGAGCGCCGAAGCGATCGACGAGGCTGTCGGCGGTGATGGCCGGAACAGACGCCTGGCCGCCACCCGCGCCTTCCACGACGTAGGACATGCCCAGGTTGGATGCGTCGCCGTCCACGACATTCGCGGTCCCGTCGCGCGCGCCCACCGCCATGTTCACCACCGTGACGTTGGTGAGGCCGGCCGCCTCGACGCGGCCGCGGAGGATGTCGCCCACATGGGGGTTCGCTTCGACCGCAATCACCCGCCCGCTTTGGCCCAGCAGGTTGCTCAGCGCCAGCGTTTCGGTCCCGATGTTGGCGCCAATCTCGAAAACCACGTCGCCGGGCTTCGTGACGAGCAGCGCCACGACCATGCCTCTGGGGTTCAGCGAGCCGT
>JAPKZP010000341.1 GCA_026393735.1 Acidobacteriota bacterium | reverse complement strand
GGCAACGCGATGCTGGGCCGGTGGGGCGCGGACGGTCCCTCCTTGGGAACAGTCGACAAGCGTGCCGTGCGCGGGCGCCTGAACCAGCTCGACGAGCGGGCCGGTCGCGTCGCGGACAACGTGGGCGCCTACATGTCGGACGCCGAGGTGAGCGGGAAGATCAAGTCGACGATGGCGCTGGACGAACTCGTGCGTGCGCGCACGATCGATGTCCCGACCACCGGCGGCGTCGTGACGCTTGGGGGCACGGTCAGGTCGATCGCGGAACGCGACCAGGCCCTGACACTCGCGCGAGACACGGCTGGCGTCACGCAGGTAGTGGACCGGCTGGTGGTGGTGCCTTCGAACGGGACCTGAGCAGGTTGTTCGGCATTTCACAATCACTTGGAACATAGGAGAAGAACATATGAACGGACAGACGCATCAGCAGCATGATTACCGGTTCCTGGCGGGGCTCGCGATGGGCAGCGTCGTCGGCGCGGGCCTGGCGATGTGGCTGGCTCCCCGGGCGGCCGCGGAGATCAAGGCGCGGGCGGTCGGCTCCATGAAGAACCTCGGCGACGTGGCTGCCGAGCGTTATCGGGACGCCAGGCTGCGCGTGACAGACGCGGTCGACGGGCTCACTCGAAAAGGGCAGGGGGTTCGTGACGGGGTCATGGACACCGTGGTGCGCGGCGCGCAGAACGTCGAGCGCGGTGCGCAGGACGTCGAGCGCGGCGCACAGGACGTCCAGCGATTTGCCACCGAAGCCAAGACACAGAAGGTCGTCTGAGTACAGGGGAGGACATCGATGCTCACGATTCTGCTCGTCGTCGCGGTGCTGATGCTGCTGGGCGCGCTGCCCACCTGGCCCCACAGCCGAAACTGGGGGTACTACCCCAGTGGCGGCATGGGCATCGTCCTGTTGATTGTGATCATCCTGCTCCTCACGGGGCGGGTGTGACACCTGCGCGGACGAACGGCCATCAGGCCGGATAGTCCGTGTATCCCTTCTCGCCGGGCGTATAGAACGTGGCCGGGTCCGGGACCGCCAGGGCCTGGCCGCTCTGGAGCTTCTGCGCGAGATCGGGGTTGGCGATGTACGGGCGTCCAAACGCCACGAGATCGCCTCGGTGCGCGGCCAGATCGGCACTCGCACGATCTGCATCATAGCCGCCCGACAGGATGTACCAGCCGTCGAACGCGGCGCGCAGGGTCGCTTTCAACACCGGGCTCACCTCCGGCGCCCCCATCGAGCTGTGATCGACCACGTGGATGGACGCGAGCCCGATCCGGTTCAACCCGGTGATCAGGCGTTCGTACACCTGGTCCATGTCGGCATCGGGCGCCATGCCGTTGAACACGCCGTACGGCGAGATGCGCATGCCGACCCGTTCCGCGCCGATCGCCTCGGCCGTGGCGCGAGCGACGGCCACGGCGAACCGGATGCGGTTGTCGATGCCGCGGTCCCGATGGGCATGCTGATTAACGCCGTTTGCTTCATTGCCCGCAGGCCGTTGTTTCTGTCCGGCTGCTACGCGAACCGTCTCCCCGCCGCTGCCCCAGCGGTCGGTGCGCCGGTTGGAGGCGGTATTCAGGAACTGATCGATCAGATACCCGTTCGCGCCGTGCAGTTCGACGCCGTCGAACCCGGCCTCGATGCCCCGGCTGGCGGCGGTCGCGTCCCCGGCGATGGCCTCCACGATGTCCGCCTCGCTCATTTCGATGGGCACCGGGTACGGCTGCTGCCCGTCGGCATCGGTCCACATCTCGCCGGGCGCGGCGATGGCGGAGGGCGCCAGGATCCGGGCCCCGGCCTGCATGTTCCCTGGATGGCTGACGCGGCCGGTGTGCATCAACTGCACGAAGATTCGCCCGCCCGCCTCGTGCACGCCGTCCGTGACGAGGCGCCAACCGCGTACCTGTTCGGCGGTGAACACCCCGGGGATGCGCGCATAGCCGAGGCCATTCGGGCCTGGGGAGGTACCCTCGGTGAGGATCAGACCGGCTCCGGCGCGTTGGCGATAGTAGGTCGCCATCAGCGCGTTGGGGACGTTGCCGATAGCGCGCGAGCGCGTCATCGGCGCCATGACCACGCGGTTCTTCAGTGACAACGTGCCGAGGACGACCGGTGAGAACAGGGTAGTGCTCATGTGCTGGCTCCGATTCATCGCGCTGCGTGCGGGTTGACTCCCGTCCCCCTGGCCCTGGCGAACCATCGCGCGCGCGCAGCGCGGCGGTCGTGGTTCTCGTGTGGGTCATCAGGGCGGGGGCCGCCCTTTCGAGAAAAGGCGATTTCCGATTGCCACAGGATGCCCTCCCTCCCTGATGCTGTCTGTTCAATCCGGCACACCTCCGGGCGCCATGAGGCAGGCGGGGCCACAGGCCCGCCCGTGCTGGTGACTGACAACAGGGAATCTGGCGAGACCGACGGCGCGTCAGTCGTGCAGGACGACGGTGAGCAGCGAGTCGTTGATCTTGAGGTCGCCGTTGTACTCGATGAAGCCCAGCTTCTTGAACTTGTTCATGAAGTAGTTCACGCGCGAACGGGTCGTCCCGACCATTTCCGCGAGCGTCTCCTGCGAGATCCTGGGCAGCACCCGGTGCGGAGCCTCCGGCTTGCCGAAACGGGCCAGGAGAAGCAGAGCGCGGGCCAGCCGTTTCTCGCTCGAATTGAACAGGTGATCGACGAGATCGGCTTCGACGCGGATGTTCCGGGCCAGCACGTAGGCGAGGAACCGATCGGAGAGCGCGTGCTGCTCGTGAAGCAGCCTGGTCATCTGCGCCTTCTCGATGACGAGGAGCGAGGTCGCGCCCACCGCGATGGCGGTCGTCATCCGGAGCGGCTGCCCCGCCAGCGCTCCCTCGCCGAAGAAGTCACCCGTATCCAGCATCGCCACGATGGCCTCCTTGCCCGCGTGGGAGAGGACCCGGAGCTTCGCGCCGCCATCCTGGATGTAGAAGACGCTGTCGCAAGGATCGCCCTGCGAGTAGATGACCTGCCCGCTCTTGCGCTGGACGACCTTCCGCGAGACTCCGCCGGACTCGAGAAACGCATGGACGTCGAAAGCGGGTTGAGTAGGGGGGTTGAGACGCGCGACCGTGTTTGGCATGAGAAACTCCAGAGCTGCAGCGCTGGACAGCGCCTCACCACCTTCATGAGCGCTAACTAACCCCATAGTAATATATCACACCGACATACCCGATAAGTCGTCTGGCGTCAGGAGCCGGTGGTTCACCGGCTCCTGACGCGATGCCGAGGGCCCACGCCCCCATTTCGCTACAATGTCAGGATGTTCAAGGCTCCACTGCGCATCTTCGTTGCGTCGTTTCTCGTCCTGTTCCTCGAGGTGGCCCTCATCCGGTGGCTGCCGGCCCAGATCCGGCTGCTGTCGTACTTCTCGAACTTCATCCTCCTGGCCGCGTTTCTCGGGATCGGGATCGGCGCGCTCCTCGGCCGGAACCGCCGGTCGTTGTTCGGCTGGTACCCGCTGCTGCAGCTCGCGGTCATCGCGGTGGTGTATTTCTTCAGGCTGGAAGTGCGCATTAACGCGCCGGGCAGCATCTACTTCACGAGCGGCACGACCGACCCGGTGACGGCCGTCGAAACGACGCTGCTCTTACCGGTCCTGTTCATCGGTGTCGCCATGCTCTTCGCCGCGCTGGCCCAGCGGATGGCCCGGGAGATGACGGCGCTGCCGCCGCTGCGCGCCTACACGATCAACCTGGCCGGAAGCCTCGCCGGCGTGGCGGCGTTCGCCCTGGCGTCGTGGCTCGAGGCCCCGCCCAGCGCCTGGTTCATCGTCGCGTTCGTCGCGGCCGTTCCGCTGCTCCGGAACGAGCGCTGGACCACCGCATCGTTGGCCGCGGTCC
>JAPKZP010000629.1 GCA_026393735.1 Acidobacteriota bacterium | reverse complement strand
GCCCGGCTGTGGGACAACGTCGCGTTCTTCCGCGAGGGAGTCGAGAGGCTGGGCTTCAAGACGATGGGCAGCACGACGCCGATCGTGCCGCTGTTCGTCGGGTCGGAAACGCTCGCGTTCCGCATGTGCCGCGAGGCGCTCGACCTCGGCCTGTTCGCCACACCGGCGATCTACCCGGCTGTCCCGCCCGGACACGCCCTGATCCGCACGAGCGTGACGCCGGCGCATACCCGCGCACATCTGCAGACGGCGCTCGACATCCTCGCGACGCTGGCGGCGCGGTACCCGATCCCCGACGTCGATCCGGCGACGCTTCCGCCGGCGAAGACCATGGACTTCGAGGAGATGCTCCTGTCGCACGCTGTCGAGTCGCGCTGAACGCGAGCGGCCTCTCCCGCGCCTCCCGCACGCAGGTTCTGGCAGGCCGGATCTCAGACTCTCGTGACCCCCGGTTTCATCACCATCCAATCCCGTAGTCCTCGCCGTGGTTGCTCGACCCGCCCCACATCGAGCCGTGCTTCCAGTCGAAGAAGATGGCGTTGATTGGTCCTGACGTCAGCCGCTCGTAGGTGAGCGTGTAGCCCATCCTCTGCAGATCCTTGCGCACCCACGGGGGCATGGCCTCGGCCAGCAGCATGCGGCCTGGCTGCGAGTCGTGCTGGTCGAAGGAGCTGCGCATCTGGAAGCTGTTCATGTTGGGTGCTTCGACCGCTTCCTGAACCGTCATGCCGAACTCGACCATGTTCAGGAAGAACTGGAGCAGGTTCTGATCCTGGCTGTCGCCGCCCTGCACGGCGAACGCGAGGTAGGGCTTGCCGTCCTTCATGGCGAGGCCAGGCGTGAGGGTGGAGCGCGGGCGCTGGCCCGGCCGCACCACGTTGAACGGACATTCGGCGGGATCGAGCACGAACGCCTGCATGCGCTGGCTCAAGCCGACGCCGGTTCGGCCCGCGATGACCGCCGGCACCCAGCCCCCGCTCGGTGTCACCGACACGACCCAGCCCTGCTCGTCGGCGGCCTCGACCGATGTCGTACCTGCGTAGAAACCCTCCTCGAACGTGCGGACGTCCTGTGCGGGCGTGGGCCCGCTACCCTCCGCCTGGCTCTTCTTGGTCGTCCATTTCGAGAGCAGATCCTCGAACGGGTTGGTCTTGCCTTCGAAGGGGTACGGGTCGCCCGGTTTGATCGTCGGGTCGTTCCGATCCCAGTTGATCTGCTGGAACCGCGCCTTCGCATAGTCCTTCGAGAGCAGGCCCTTGATGGGCTCTTCCGGGGCGACGTACGGATCGCCGTAGTAGAAGTCGCGGTCGGCGAAGGCCAGGCTCATCGCCTGGTAGATCGCGTGGAGGTAGCGGGCGCTGTTGTAGCCCATCGCCTTCACGTCAGTGTTTTCGAGGATGTTCAGCGCCTGCAGCATCGCCGGTCCCTGCACCCAGGACGTCAGCTTGTAGACCTCGATGCCCTTGTAGGTGGTCATCACCGGTTCTTCGACATGGACCGTCCAGTTCGCCAGGTCCTGCGCCGTGATCAGGCCGCCCTGCTCCTGCGTGCCTCGCACGAGTTCCTGCGCGATGTCGCCCTTGTAGAAGCGATCGTAGGCCGCCATGATCGCGTCCTTGCGGGACTTGCCGGCCTTGATGGCCTGCTGCTCGGCCTCGACCAGCTTGCGCAGCGTCGCCGCCAGGTCGGCCTGCTTGAAGATCTCACCCGCCTGGGGCGCCTCGCGCTTTTCACCGAGGTGCGTCAGGAACAGCGTCTTCGAGTACGGCCACTGCTTGATGCGCGCCTTCTGCGCCTCGATCGTGTCCGTGACCTGCTGCTCGATGGCGTAGCCGTCCGCCATCTGGATCGCCGGCCCCAGAACGTCCATGAGGCTCATCGTGCCGAACTCGGCGAGCATCACGAGGAGTCCGCCCGGCGTGCCCGGCGTCACCGCGGCCAGCGGCCCATACGCCGGCGGGTACTCCAGCTTCTTCTCCTTGAAGAAGTCGGGCGTCGCGCCGGTGGGCGCGACACCGAGTGCGTTGATGCCGATGACCTTCTTCGTCTTCGGGTTGTAGATGAGCGCCTGCGTCTCGCCGCCCCAGCTCAGCGTGTCCCACATCGTGGATGTGGCGGCGATCATGGCGCAGGCGGCGTCCACCGCGTTGCCGCCCTTCTGGAAGATCGCCGCGCCGGCCGTGGCCGCGAGCGGCTTGCCGGTGATGGCCATCCAGTGCTTGCCGTGCAGCGGCGGCTTCGCGGTGCGCTGGGCGACGGTGGGCGCAGAGAAGACGGTGAGCATGACCGCGAGCGCGAGCCACGACGCGGCAACGGAGGATCGAGTACGGAGTCGCATGAACATCACTCCTGGCATATGCACCCTAGCGCTTCGGCGCGGGCAGCGTCACCGCACTGGGCGCCGGGGGTCCGACGATCGACTGATAGACGAGATCCCGCCACTTTTCCTGGATGTCCAGGCCGCCTGAGGGGATGAGCTGCGCGTAGAACACGGCAACGAGTTTCTCCTGCGGATCGACGACGAAGCGCTGGAAGTACGCGCTGCCCCACCCATAGGCGCCCACGCTGCCGAACCGGCCCGTCCGGCCGAGTTGCTCGATCACCTCGAACCCGAACCCAAAGCCCATCGCCCCGTCGTTGTACAGCGTGCCGACGTGGTTCGCCGTCATGAGTTCCACGGTCTTCGGGCTCAGTACGCGGACGCCCTCGAGTTCGCCGCCGTTGACGAGCATCTGCAGGAAACGTGCGTAGTCCATGGGCGTGGACAGGAGGCCGGCGCCGCCGCCGAAGCACGTGCGCGGCCCGTCCACGTAATCGCCCTGGCCCGTGCCGGGTTCAGGCGCTCGCGCAATCGTGCCGTCCGGCGTCGCCGAGTACACCGTGGCGAGCCGGTCGCGCTTCTCCGGCGCCAGGAAGAACGTGGAATCCACCATCTTCAGCGGCTCGAAGATGCGTTTCTGGAGGAACTGATCGAAGGGCATGCCCGAGACCTTCTCGACGACCGCGCACAGAATGTCGGTGCTGTAGCCGTAGACGTACTTCTCGCCGGGTTGCGCGTCGAAGGGCAGGCTGGCGAGCCGCTCCATCAGCGGCACAATCGGCTCTTGCTTGCCGGCGAGATACCAACCCAGGATGCCGGCGTCCTTGTATTGCGCCTCGGCCAGGCTGCCTTGCCCGTACGAGATGCCGGACGTGTGTGTCAGCAGGTCCCTGATCGTGATCTGTCGCTTGGCTGGCACGACACCGTAGCGGCCGGAGCCGGGCGTGCCGGGCGGCGGCGGCGTCGCCACGGTTGTGTACCGGAACGCCGGGAGGTACTTCGATACCGGTTCGGTGAGGAGGATCTTGCCTTCTTCGAGCAGGATGGCGACGGCCACCGTCGTCACGGCCTTGGACATCGAGGCCATGCGCAGGATGACGTCCTTCCGCATCGGCAGGTTCTTTTCGACGTCCATCTTGCCGAACGTCTCGAACAGGGCGACCTTGCCGCCGCGGCTGACGATCGTGGCGATCCCCGCGATGCGGCCCTGGTCGACGTAGTCCTGCATCACGGCCTTGAGGCGCTCCAGGCGCGGCCCCGAGAGGCCAACGGCCTCCGGCGGCGCCGTCGGGAGCGTCTGCGCCAGCAGGGACGAACAGAGGCCGAGAACCAGCAGGACGGCGAGCGCGGTGCGCCTGGCGATCATGGTCAACTCCCTGGACAAGTGCCGCGACCGGCAGCCGAGACTCTAACACAGCGCCTGCCCCCTCGAATCGAGGTCGCCGGTAATTGGGGACTGTTACAGTTTCTCATTTCAGTCTCGCTTTGCCTGGCTGGCGTAGAATGGGCATCGCAGGAGGGGCCAGCATGTCAATCACCAACGGCGGTGGCGGCGACTCGTCGCGCGTGGTCTCGACGGTTGGACGGAACGGTCTGCCCTGGTGGGCCTGGACCGGCATCATTCTGTTCGTGCTCATCGTCGTCGTGGGCATCGCCGCGGCGCTCGCGGTGCCGGGTCTCGTGAGGGCCAGAATCTCAGGCAACGAGGTGAGCGCCATCGGGTACCTGCGCGCCGTCTCGGGCGCGGAAGCTCTGGCGCAGAGCATCAACAGGGGCTACGGCCTGCCGATCCAGTGCCTCGAGAACCCGCAGAGTTGCCCGCCGGCGGTGTCTGAGACCCCGCTGTTGGTGCCGATGAGGGGTGATGCGTACGGCACGCTGTTCACCGTGGCGGCCGCGCCGTCCCCTGAGGAGATCGCCGCGTCAGGCGCATCGCCGCGGAGCATCAAGGCGTGGACGCTGGTGGCCGTGCCGCGGCAGCCGGGCCAGACGGGTATCCGGGTATTCTGCGTGGATGGGAGCGGCAGCATCTCCTTCACGCCGGACTCGACGAATCTGCCGGACGTCAGCGGCGGCAAGTGCTCGAACACGGCGCCGTTGCAGTAGCCCCAGGGGGCTCGGGGAGAATTCTGCATCTTGCATTCTCCTGACATTGGGGCCATGCTGATAGAAACCATATGATGCGGGTGTTCCGGACGATCGGGATCGCGATTCTTGTCGCGGCGACGCTCCACGCGACGGCGGGGATCTGCCTCTGCCATCGTGGCCCGGACGCGCCGATCTCCCTGCCTGGCGGCCACAGCTGCTGCCGCGGCGCGGACGCGACGGGACGGCTCGCGATCGGCAGCGTCCCGACGTGTTGTCACATTGAGACGGCCCAGCGCGACATGACGCGCGTCGCTGCCGTTCAGCTCGCGCCGCCGTCGGCGGTCATCGTGTTGGCCGTGAATCCCACGCAGTAAGCCTTTGCGCACTCCCAGTAGAGCTTGGTGTACAGGTCGGTGGCCAGGAGCGTGGCGTTGCTGGCGTCCTCGAAAAGGCCAGGCAACTGGACGTGGATCTGCCGTACCATCTCGGCGGTACCCACCTCCAGCTTGGTCACGGTGCCCCCCAACGGCGCTCCGCGGAT
>JAPKZP010000459.1 GCA_026393735.1 Acidobacteriota bacterium | reverse complement strand
CTGGCGCTGTCGCTCCACCAGATTGGGTTCGGATCGGCCATGGACCTCGCGGCGAGCTACGCGGGCGAGGCCCGGGACTTGAAACCGTGGCTTGCCGACGCCGCGATCAACCGCGACCGCAACCTGCGGCTCCAGTACCTCGCCGGCATGGGGCTGAACCTGCAGCAGAGCCAGGTCATCTACTCGTCGATGCTGGCCTACCGGAAACCACCGGACATCTTCGTCGGGTCCGACGCCACGAAGGCGTGGATCTGGGAACAGATCCTGAATTCGCCGGGCCGCTGAACGGGCCCGACGACCGGTGTGGCGCAGGGCTGAGGCCCTGCGCCACAGGCGTCTTCACAACACCGCTACTGTCCGCCCCGGCCGACGCCGCCCTGCCCGGGCACGGGCAGCGGCTTGCGCGGGATCTTCTCGTCGCGGTTCGCCGCCAGATATGCGAAGCCCGCCGCAATCGTCGCCATCTTCGTCACGTCGTTCGGCTGCAGGCGCTCGAAGGTATCCATGTTGGTATGGTGGGTGATCGAGTTGTACTCCACCTCGTCCTGGATGAACTGGAACCCCGGCAGCCCGACACCGTCGAATGACTGGTGGTCGGTGCCGCCCGTGTTGCGGACCGTGATCGTCGTCATGCCGAGGCTGCGGAACGGCTCCATCCACTCGCGGAAGATGGGTCCGGCCGCGTCGTTGCCCTGCAGGTAGATCCCCCGCAGCGCACCCGTTCCATTGTCGATGTTGAAGTAGACCGAGAGCTTGTCGTAGTCGGGCTTCATCTCGAGCGGCCCCTGCGGCCCCCCGAATCCGCCCCGCCCGCCACCGGCCGGCGCCGCGCCCGCCGCCGCACCGGGTGCGGCCGGCAGCGCCTGGCGGCTCGCGAAGTGCGCGGCCACGTACTCGCGCGATCCGATCAGCCCCTGCTCCTCGCCCTCCCACAGGCCGACCCGCACTGTCCGGCGCAGCTTGACGCCGGACGCTTTCAGGATGCGCATGGCTTCCATCATCGCCGCCACGCCCACGCCATCGTCAGCGGCGCCGGTGGCCGAGTGCCAGGTGTCGATGTGCGCGCCCAGCATGACGATTTCGTCGGCCTTGTCCGTCCCCGGAATCTCGCCCACCACGTTGAACACCGCCGGATTCGGATAGAACGTGCTCTTGATGTCGGCCTCGATCGTGACCGGGACGTTCTTGGCCAGCATGCGTCCGATGCGGCCGTAGTGCTCCGCGGCAATCGAGATGGCTGGAAGCGTGGTCGCCGGGTCGGCTGCGCGGTTGCCGCTGATCGTGTAGAGCCCGTGGCCGCGCGGCACGGTCGCGATCGTCCCGAGCGCACCTTCAGCGCGGAGGAACTCATGGCGCGCGGCGTTGAACGCTGCCGCCAGGCCGCCGCCGAACGCCTGCGGCGCGGCGGGAGCGGCGGGCGTGGGTCCGCCGCGACCGGCTCCCGGCGGCGTCACACCGAATTCGAGGACCGGAGGTGGAGGATTCAACTCGAGCGAGGCCAGTTGCTCGGGCGTATACCGCTTCGCCTGGGGGTCCCAGTACGCCGGCACGTCAGGCACAGCCTGCAACATGACCCACTTCGCCTTGAGCTTGCCTTTGAACGGCGCCAGGTCGTCGACCGTCGTGGCCGCCATGAGCACCACCTCGCCCGCGATCGGGCCCGTCGTGCCAGGCGTCCAGGCGGTGGGCGTGCCCGGAATCGGGAAGCGTTCCGGCGCCGTGACGGCCATGTAGAACTTGTCGTTCGTCCAGCCCCGTTCGAAGCCGTTCTTGTTGACCCACGGCTCGATCTTGACGTTGACGAGCCCCCAGTCGGTCATCTTCCTCACGGCCCAGTCCGCTGCTCTCTGCGCGGTCGGCGACCCGGTCAGCCGGGGCGCATAGACGTCCGACAGCCAGCTGCACAGTTCCATGACCTGCGAGCGCTGCAGTCCTTCTGCCTTGATCTTGTTCAGATCGGCGTAGTTGATGTGCTCGCCCGCCGCGCGCAGCGGGCCCCCGGCGGTCACGGCCAGCCCGACGACGAGCGCGGCAAGTGCCCACCACAGATGCGTTCGTTTCATCAATTGATCTCCTGCATGCACACGAATCCCTGGTTGAGATACGCCACCCGGCGGAGCCTGTTTACCGCCCTTGGAGCCGGTGACATCCCGTGGGCCCGCGACTTGACACGCCCGCGCTCGAAAACTACAGTCAATCGAAGCCCCCTCCGGTTTTCCCACGTGCTTTCCGTATCCATCAGCCCCGTCCTGCTCGCTCAAGACTCATACAGAGGGTAGTGCATGACAACGAAACGCTTGTCCGTCCCGTTGCTGGCTCTCCTGCTCGTGGCCATCGCTTTTACCGGCGCGCCGCGGGCCGACGAAGGGTTCTGGCCCTACAGCAGCATTCCAAAGGCCGCCATCAAGGCCAAGTACGGCTTCGAGATCACCGATGCGTGGCTGAATCACCTGCAGCTCGCCACCGTGCGTTTCGGCGGCGGGACCGGCTCGATCGTGTCGCCGAACGGCCTCGTGCTGACGAATCACCACATCGCGCTGGGCTCGCTGCAGCGCCTCAGCACGGCGGACAAGGACCTCGTCAAGAACGGGTTTTACGCGCCCGCGTACGCCGATGAACTCAAGGTCGCCGGCCTGTCGCTGAGCGTCCTCCAGAGTATCGAAGACGTCACGGCGAAGGTCAACGCGGGCATTGCGTCGACGATGACCGCGAAGGATGCGGCGGCGGCCCGCCAGAAGAACATCCAGGGCATCCAGGGTGAACCCCAGACCGGCACGTTGAAGCAGGTGGTGGCCCTGTACGCCGGCGCCATCTACAACCTCTACACCTACAAGGTCTACACCGACGTCCGACTGGTGTTCGGTCCGGAGTACCAGACGGGTTTCTTCGGCGGCGACACCGACAACTTCACCTACCCGCGCTACTGCCTGGACGTCGGCATGTTCCGGCTGTACGAGAACGACAAGCCCGCACAGACGCCCACCTACCTGCACTTCTCTCCGGCCGGCTCGAAGGACAACGAGCTCGTGTTCACGACGGGACACCCCGGGTCGACACAGCGCCTGAACACGCTGGCGCATTTCAAGTACCGCCGCGATGTCGCGTTGCCCTTCACCATCGCCAACAATGAAATGCGCGAGGCCGCCGTCAAGAAGTGGATGGCCCTGAGCGCCGAGAACGCCCGTCAGGCGACGAGCGAACTGTTCGGCATCCAGAACAGCTTGAAATCGCAGCGTGGCCAGCTGAAGGGACTGCAGAGCGCAGCCCTGATGGCCCAGAAGGAAGCCTCCGAGAAGCGTCTCCGGGCTGAACTCGCCAAGAACGCGGCGAAGCAGGCCGAACTCGGCGACGCATGGGACACGATCGAGAAGTCGCTCGACGTCGCCCGCAAGCTGGACGCGGAGCGCAACTTCGTCGCCAACGCAGCCGGCCTGAACTCGACCCTGTTCCAGATGGCGCGCCAGATCGGCGCCAGCATCACCGCCGTGCACGTGATGCCGGTGCTGCACATGTTCACCTACGAGCCCGGCGTCACCGAAGCGGTGCACGCCCAGGTCAAGAAGGAACGCGAGCAGCATGCGCAGAAGTACCTCGAACTGGTCGGCCAGCGCGCCGCCGCGGCCGGGGTCACGTGCCACGCCGTGCTGGTCACCTCGGACTACCCGTACGAGGCGATCGTCACCACCGCGCGCGAACGCGAGTGCGACCTGATCGCGATGGCGTCGCACGGGCGGCGCGGCGTCAAGGGCCTGCTGCTGGGCAGCGAAACTCAGCGCGTGCTGACCCACAGCGCCATCCCGGTGCTGGTGTACCGCAACGGCGCCAGCCCGGCCGGCATCCACGCCAGCTTTCTGAGCTAAGCGGCGACCTGCTCGGT
>JAPKZP010000228.1 GCA_026393735.1 Acidobacteriota bacterium | reverse complement strand
CGGTGTTACACCGAGAAGTGCGCCATCGAGAAGCGCAACTTCCTGCCGGGGCAGCACGGCAAGGCTCGCAAGGCGAAGCTCGCCGGATACGGCTTGCAGTTGCGCGAGAAACAGCGCGTGAAGCGCATTTACGGCGTGCTCGAGAACCAGTTCCGGCGGTACTTCGAGGCCGCCGACCGCCAGCGCGGGATCACAGGCGAGTTGCTCCTCCAGAAGCTGGAGTGCCGGCTCGACAACGTGGTCTACCGCCTTGGGTTCTCGACATCGCGCTCCCAGGCACGCCAGCTGGTGCGCCACGGCCACTTCACCGTCAACGGGAAGAAGGTCGACATCCCGTCCTACCAGGTGCGCGAAGGCGACATGGTGGCCGTGCGGGAGCGCAGCAAGCAAGTCGTCGCCATGCAGCACGCGATTGAAGAGGTCAAGGGCCGAGGCATCCCCGAGTGGATGTCGTTGCAGGCCGACCAGACGACCGGGCGCGTCGTGTCGCTCCCGAGCCGCGCGCAGATCAACCTGCCGGTGCAGGAACAGCTGATCGTCGAGCTCTACTCGAAGTAGGCCCCCGGCCGAGGGTGACGGCGGACCGGCCGCGAATGGCCGGCCAGGCGGCGGCGCACGGGCGCCGGACGCCAGAAAGGATCGCCAGCGATGTTGTGGAAGGGTTTCCAGCGGCCAAAGCGACTGGAGTTCGAGCGAGACACCCTGACCGAACGGTTCGGCCGCTTCTATGCGCAGCCGTTCGAGCGGGGCTTCGGCACGACCATCGGGAACGCCATGCGGCGCGTGCTGCTGTCGTCCATCGAGGGCGCAGCGTGCTCCGCCGTGAAGATCGACGGGGTGCTGCATGAGTTCTCGCCGATTCCCGGCGTAGTCGAGGATGCGACCGACATCATCCTCAACCTCAAGCAGGTGCCCCTCAAGGTGCACGTCGACTACACCAAGACCCTGTACCTCCGGGTCGACAAGCCCGGCGACGTGAAGGCGCGCGACATCGAGGCCGATGGCGACATCGAGATCCTCGAGCCCGACGCCCACATCGCCACGGTGTCCGACGGCGGCAAGCTTCACATGGAGATGCGCGTGAAGCGCGGCCGCAGCTACGTCACCGCCGATCGCAACTTCGACGAGGACCTCGGCATCGGCTGGATCCCCATCGACTCGGTGCACTCGCCGGTCAAGAAGGTCAACTACCTGGTCGAAGCCGCGCGGCTTGGCCAGACGACCGACTACGAGAAGCTGACGCTGGACGTGTGGACCAACGGCGCGATCACGCCCCGCGACGCGGTGTCGCTGGCGTCCCGGCTCCTGCGCGACCACCTCAACATCTTCGTGAACCTCGACGAGGCGACCGACCAGGCCGAGGACGGCACGTCGGCCCAGTCCGGCCCCGCCATCGCCAACGAGCACCTCGACAAGAGCGTCGAGGAACTCGAGCTGTCGGTCCGGTCCTACAACTGCCTCAAGAACGCGAACATCCGCACGATTCGCGAACTGGTGCAGAAGACCGAAGGCGAGATGCTGAAGACCAAGAACTTCGGCCGCAAGTCGCTGAACGAGATCAAGGACATCCTGCAGACCATGGGCCTGAGCCTCGGCATGAGGCTCGACGCCGGGTCGCAGGGATAGGCTGAGAGAGCAAACGAAATGCGTCATCGAGTTGCCCATCGGAAACTGGGTCGAGTCACCGAGCACCGCATCGCCATGCTGCGCAACCAGGCGACGGCCCTGCTCCAGTACGAGCACATCCAGACCACCGTTCCGCGCGCGAAGGAACTGCGGCCGTACGTCGAGCAGCTGATCACCGTCGCGAAGCGCGGGGTGGCGGCGGGCGGCGCCAAGGCACTGCACGCGCGGCGAACCGTCGGGCGCGACGTCGCCGACAAGGACGTGCTGAAGAAGCTGTTCGACACGCTTGCGCCGCGCTTCGCGGAGCGGCCGGGCGGCTACGTCCGCATCCTCAAGGCGGGGTTCCGTCGCGGTGATGCGGCCGAGGTCGCGCTCGTGGAACTGGTCGGAAGCGAGTTCGACCCGAAGAAGGCGGAAGCCGATCAGGCCGCAAAGTCCGCCGCCAAGGGCGAGGGCAAGGGCCTCGGCGGGCGCCTGCGCCGCGCGGCCGAGCGCGTCCGCGGACGCAAGGCCGACGAAGACGAAGGCGGGTCGGCGGTGCACGAGCGCACCAGGGCCGTCACCAAGTCGACCGCCAAGCCCCGGCAGACCGGCCGCAGCGGCGGGAACAAGGGGAGCTAGGCCCGCTGCCGG
>JAPKZP010000817.1 GCA_026393735.1 Acidobacteriota bacterium | reverse complement strand
TCTGGATCAAGGGCGCCGGCAACCCGGGCGACCTGGTCTGCCCGGCCGACAGCGGCGACGTCGGCAAGGTCAAGGTCCAGCCCACCGCGGCGGGCAGCTACCGCAACGTCGGCATCCTGGAAGAGATCGCCAAGGACGGCCAGCTCGCGCTGGTGCGGCCGCTGGCGCTCGCCGTCACCGTCATTCCGCCGGCCGGCCCGTAATCCGAAGCGAACCCATCACCCCGAAAAGGAAAGAGAGAAGACCATGAGCAGACTCAAAGAACTCAGCGAAGACCCGATGCTGCAGGAATTCGCGCAGGGCGCCGCCACCGACTCCATTCAACCCGTGGCCGAGTTCCTCGCCCCGGGCGTGGACGTCCCGACCAGCGTCGGCCGGTTCAAACGCTACGGCCTGAAGAACCGCTTCCGCATCCCGAACACGGTCCGCGGAGTCGGCGGCCGGGCCAATGAGATCAAGTTCTCGGCCGAGGACGCCATGTACTCGTGCGTCCCGAACGCCCTCGACTACCCGATCGACAACCTCGAGCAACTGGAGGCCAAGGGCCTCGAAAACATGTTCCGCGAAGGCGCGGTTGCCATCGCGGAGATCGCGGGCCTCGCGCACGAGAAGAAGGTCATCGACATCGCCATGGACGCGGCCGGCGCGGGCACCGGCAAGGTCTGGAACGCAGACGGCGATCCGGTGAAGGACATCGACGCTGCGGTCCTCTCGGTCATCAAGAGCGCGAACTACGGCTCGGCCATGGGCATCGGCATCCTGTTCGGCGCGACGGCCTGGAGCATCTTCAAGAACGCCGCCAAGGTCGCCGGGAAGTTCATCGCCGGCGGCCAGGCCGGCCCGGGCGGCTACGCGATCCCGACCGAGCAGGGCGCGACCGGCCTCTTCGTGGGCCGACCCGACATCCGGACCAGTTACATGGTCTTCGATGACGCCCCCGAGGGCCTCGAAAAGGACATGAAGTTCATGCTGGACGGGACCGTCCTGATCTTCACCCGCAAGCAGAACCCGACCCGCTCGGATCCGAGCTTCATGAAGACGTTCCGGCTCGCCGGGCAGTGGATGAAGCCCGGCGCGTACAGCCGCGACGACGGCCGCGTCGAGGTGGCCAAGTTCGACTGGAGCGAGGACGTCCAGGTGACGAACACGGAGGGCATCGTCCGGCTGAACGTCACCGACACGGCCCCGCAGCCCCCGCAGGGCTGAGCCGAGGAACCGGGGGAAGGCGGCCGGACCGCAGCCGCCTTCCCCCCCGAACCATGAACTGGGTAGCCTTCACCGCCGCCAAGTCCGGGCCGCTCCTCCCCCAGGTGATCGCGGCCGCGCTCCCCATGTTCGCGGCCGGCGTCGGCCGGCCCAACCTCCTCGAGGAGGAGACCGCCGCGGTGCGCAGCGCGGTGCAGGATGCGATCACGACCGACCCGAAGAACGTCCTTCCCGACGATCCGACCCTGATCCCGCAGGGCTGCCTCAACGACGCCTCCTACGTCCTGGCGGCCCGCCTCGCCACCCTCATGGTCGGCTCGTCGTTCGCGCCCACACTCGCCAAGTTCCCCGACGGCCTGCAGTCGCAGGCCATTCGCGCCGACATGACACTCCGCGAGATGCGGATGGGGCACTTCTCCACGCGCGACCGCGAGGAGCTCCCGCCGCCGAGCTACATCCCCGGCCCCGACAACGAGGCGACGCCGTGAAGACGAACCTCGATCGCTTCAGCGGCCTGCCGCTCGACGTGACCTACATCGACGGCCGCAACTGGCGGATGCACCACGACCTGGCGTACCGGACCGCTGCGGGCGAGGAGGTCCTCGTCCGGGCCGGCTTCGTGACGGACTTCGCCAGCATCCCGCGGCTCTTCTGGCGGCTGGTGCCGCCGACCGGCGACACGGGCAATCCCTACGGGCTCGCCGCCGTGCCGCACGACTGGCTCTACGTCCATCGGCGGATCGGCGGGCGC
>JAPKZP010000284.1 GCA_026393735.1 Acidobacteriota bacterium | reverse complement strand
TCCCGCCGCGAAGCCGGCGACGCTGACGAAACCGGCCGCGGGAGCCCCGGCGGGCCCCTTCACGGTCGCGTCTCCCAACGGGTCGCTCGCCGTCACCGTGGACACCGACGGGCAGGTCCGATGGGCCGTCACGCTGGGAGGGCGCCAGATCCTGCGCCCGTCCCACGTCGGCATGGTGCTGGACGGCGGTCGTCAACTCGGCCGGGCCCCACGGGTCCTCGGCAGCAGCGTGCGATCCGAGGACAAGATCCTCAAGCCGGTGGTGCGCATCAAGCGCGCCGAGATCCGCGATCGCTACAACGAGCGCCGCATCGATTTCGCTGGCGACTACGCCCTCGTCGTGCGCGCCTACGACGACGGCGTGGCGTACCGCTGGGTGACGAAACTCCCGGGCGACATCACCGTCGTGAGTGAGGATGCGACGCTCGCGTTCCCGGCCGACCACGTCGTGTTCTTCCCGGAGGAAACGAGTCTCCTGTCGCACCAGGAGCGGCAGTACAAGCGCGTCAAGCTGGCGGAGATCACAGCGGGACGGTTCTCGTCGCTGCCCGCGATGGTCGACGCGTCCGAGGGCGTAAAGGTCGTCATCACCGAGGCCGACTTATTCGACTATCCCGGCATGGACCTCACCGCCGGCGACGAGCTTCACAGCCTCAAGGGCCTGTTCCCGGCGTATCCGAAGAAGATCGAGCTCAAACGCGACCGCGACGAGCTTGTCGTCGAGCGCGAAAACTACCTGGCGCGCACGCGCGGCACCCGCGAGTTTCCCTGGCGCGTCCTCGTCGTCAGTCAGCGCGACGAAGACCTGATCGCCACGGACATCGTCTACCGCCTGGCGAAGGAAACCGCGCTCGCCGACACGAGCTGGATCAAACCGGGAAAGGTCGCGTGGGACTGGTGGAACGACTTGAACGTGTACGGCGTGCCGTTCACGTCAGGCGTGAACACCGACACCTACAGGCACTACATTGATTTCGCCGCCGAGAACGGCCTCGACTACATCATCCTGGACGAGGGCTGGTACCGCCTCGGCGACCTGCTCAGCATCTCGTCGGGCGTGGACATGGAGGCGCTGGCCGCCTACGCGAAGCAGAAGCGCGTCGGCCTGATCATGTGGGTGATCTGGAAGACCCTCGACCTGCAGATGACGCCGGCGCTCGACCAGTTCGAGCGATGGGGCGTGAAGGGCATCAAGGTGGACTTCATGCAGCGCGAAGACCAGTGGATGGTCACCTACTACGAGCGCGTTGCGAAAGAAGCGGCGAAGCGGAAGCTGCTCGTGGATTTCCACGGCGCCTACAAGCCCACTGGCCTCTACCGGACGTACCCCAACGTGATCAGCAACGAAGGCGTGCTCGGTCTCGAGCAGAGCAAGTGGGGCGATCTGGCCTCACCCGACAACGCGGTGACCTTTCCGTTCATGCGGATGCTCGCGGGTCCGGTGGACTACACGCCAGGGGCGATGCTGAACGCGGCAAAGAAGGACTTCAAGCCCGTCTACAGCCGCCCGATGAGCCAGGGCACGCGCTGCCAGCAGCTTGCCATGTACGTGGTCTTCGAGAGCCCGCTGCAGATGCTCGCCGACTCGCCCTCGAACTATCGTCACGAACCCGAGAGCCTGGAGTTCCTGCGGGCCGTGCCGACGGTGTGGGACGACACGAAGGTGCTCAGCGCGCGGGTGGGCGAGCACATCCTCGTCGCGCGGCGCAGCGGGCGCGACTGGTACGTCGGGGCGTTGACCGGCTGGGAAGCGCGCGACGTCGAGGTGGATCTGTCGTTCCTGGGCGCGGGCAGCTTCGAGGCGGACACGTACCGCGACGGCCCGAATGCCGACCGCGCCGGCGTGGACTACGCGCGCGAGAGACGCGCGGTGACCGCGCAGGAACGCCTCCACGTTCACCTCGCGGCGGGTGGCGGGTTCGCCGCGCGGATCGTCGCGAAGTAGGCGACGAGTGCGGCCGTCTCCGCCGCCACGTCCTCCACGCACGCGTCGATGCGCGACTGTCGCGTGCGGAAGCTGAGCACGCAGACCCGCGCGAGGAAACGGCC
>JAPKZP010000217.1 GCA_026393735.1 Acidobacteriota bacterium | reverse complement strand
CGGGAAGCGGGTCGCGCTCGTCGAGCGCGAGAACGTGATCGGCGGGATGCGGGTCAATTGGGGCACCATCCCCAGCAAGACGCTGCGCGAGAGTGCCACGTTCGTCCACGGCCTGCGGCACAACAAGCTCGACGCGATCAAGGTCCAGATCGCCGACACGATCACCATCCCGGAGCTGATGTACCGCGAGCAGCGGGTCGTACAGCGGGAACTGGAGCTGATCAACCGGTCGCTGAACCGCTATGCGATCGAGATCTTCCGGGGCGAGGGGCGGTTCCTCGACGCGCACACGATCGCGGTCCACGGCGTCGACGGCCAGGTCCGGATGCGGCTGTCGGGCGAGGTGATCGTGATCGCGACCGGCTCGGCGCCCAACCGGCCCGCCGACATCTGCTTCGACGACGACACCGTGTTCGACAGCACGACCGTCCTGCGCCTGCCGCGGATGCCCCGCTCCATGATCGTGCTTGGCGCCGGCGTGATCGGCGTCGAGTACGCGTCGATCTTCGCCGCGCTCGGCCTCGCGGTGACGCTGGTCGACACGCGCGCCGACCTGCTGCCGTTCGTGGATCGCGAAATCGCCGGCCTCCTGCGCCGTGAGCTCCAGCACCTCGGCGTCGCCTTCGTGTCGAACGACCACTACGCCGGGGTCGAACGGATCGAAGGCACCCCGCCGATGGTCCGCGTGACCACCCGCAACGGCAACGTCCTCGAGGCGGACGTGCTGCTCTACTGCGTCGGCCGTGACGGCAACTCGCGCGGCCTGGGCCTCGAAGCCATTGGCATCCAGCCCGACGCGCGCGGGCTGCTCGCGGTGAACGACAGGTTCCAGACCGTGCATCCGCACATCTACGCCGTGGGCGACGTGATCGGGTACCCGGCACTGGCCAGCACCTCGATGGAGCAGGGGCGCCAGGCGATCCGGAACGCCTACGGCATTCCTGGCCCGAAGCTGCGGACCGAGCGCCTGCCGTTCGCCATCTACGCGATTCCCGAAGTGAGCTACGTCGGCGACACGGAAGAGATGCTCAACGAGAAGGGGATTCCCTACGTCGTCGGGCGTGGGGACTACGAGATGAACCCGAAGGGCCAGATCGTCGGGGCCCCCGGCGGAGTCGTGAAGCTGCTGTTCGCGCGCGACACGCTCGAGTTGCTCGGCGTCCACATTATCGGCCACACCGCGAGCGAGCTGATCCACACCGGGCAGGCGTTCCTGGACGCCAGAGCCGACGCCACCCACATCGCCGAGACGCTCTACAACTACCCGACTTTTTCCGACATGTACCGCCACGCCGCGCTCGTCGCGCTCCTCGCACGCGAGCAGCGGGAGCCGGTCTAGCGTCCGTGTGCCGCGTCACGCGCACGGTCTGTCTTCCTCGTGCCTCAGGCGGCGGTGGCGGGCCCGATGACGACCCGTGAAAGCGGAATCCGCGCCGTCAGCAACGTCCCGTTGCTTCTCGAGCTGGCAAGCGTAAACGTGCCGCCAAGGGCCACGGTACGCTCCCGCATACCGATGATGCCCAGCGAGTTCTGGCTGTCGATGAGCTTCCTGCTGATTCCTTTTCCGTCGTCCCGCACGGTCACGACCAGGTCATACGTGCGCTTCATGAGCGCGACCGTCACGTTCGACGCACGCGCATGCCGGGCGACATTGGTCAGCGCGGCCTGGACGATCCTGTACACGGCGACCGCCGCCGGCCGGTCGAATGTGGCGCCTGCCGTGTTCGTCCTGAAGCCGCACGGTATCCCCGCAGATCCCTCGAATTCCCTGGCCGACGATTTCAAGGTCTTCGCCAGGCCCAGTTCATCCAACGCGCCGGGCCGCAGCTCGACCGTGATGTTCTTCACCGAACGGATCAAGCTCGTTGTGGCGTCCGACAGCGCGCCGATCTTCGTCAGCAGCGGCTTCTGCGCCGGCTTCACATTGCGGGCCAGCCACGCCAATCCCAGCTGGAGGCTCGTGAGCGCCTGACCGAATTCGTCGTGCAGCTCACGCGCGATCGCCACCCGCTCGCTGTCGCGCACCGACAGCAGGTGCGCCGTGAGGGCGCGCAGTTGATTCCTCGAACTCTCGAGTTCGTCTTCCGCCTGCTTCAGCCGGACGAACATGATGTCGCGAACGCCCACAATCGCGTCCACCTCGTGAGTCCGCAGCGCACGCGCGAGTCCCGCTGCGCCAGTCAGACTGTCGATGCCCTCGCGATGTGCCGTGCCCTGGGGGCTCATCGCGCACCGGTCAATCGGAGTGCGGCCAGGACCTGCGCGGGATCGCGCAGGGTGCCGAAGAGGGTGACCGACGGCAGGGGTCTCGTCAGGATCACGGTGGGGGTCACAATCACGTTGTGCTTGTAGGCGGCATCGGCGTTCTTCAGCACGTCCACGGTATGGATTTCGTAACGTCCAGCGATGTGCGCGTCGCAGATCCGGACCAGGTTTCCGAGGGCCAGGGCGGAGTTCGGTTCGTCGCCGGCCACGAACAACTGGAAGACGTACGTGTCAGGAGCAGGCGTGGTGTCACGCCCGGCCTGGGCGATCCTCCGCTTCCCGCCTCTCGTCGTCATCCTCGCGCTCCGCTGTCCTGTGCCACGCACGGACCGCCCTCAGGCCTTCACCAGATCGAGGCCTCGATCGGTGACGCGGAATTCGTGGAACTGTTCGGAATGGCGCGACCCTCGGGCCTTCATGACGACCAACTGGCGCACCATCGTGTCGCCGGCCTGGCGATGGCGCAGAAGGATCACCGTATCGATGAGCGACGAAATGCCGATCCCGCTGATGTCTTCGATGGACTCACGGCCCGAACTCTGATTGAGGCACATGCAGGTGATGCCCCGCTCCTTGCAGGCGTTCAGAATCCGCATCAGGTATTCGAAGGCCGCCTGCTCGGACCCCATGCGCCTGCAGGCCGAGATCGCGTCCACAATCACGCTGGTGGGCTGAAACTGACTCATGTCCTCCAGGGAATGGAACAGATGCTCCTCCACGCCCATGGCTTCCGGCAGGTAGGATCGAATCGCCAGTGTCCCCTTCGCGATGAGCGGCTGCAGGTCCAGGCCTGGGCTCAGCATGTTGGCGACCATGGCTTCCGGCGATTCCTCGAAATTGAGATACAGCACGCGCTCGCCGCGCAGGCAGGCCGCTCGCGTGAACAGGCAGGCCAGCGTGGTCTTGCCGGCGCCGGCGGTTCCGGCGATGAGAACGGCCGTACCCTGCCGGTAGCCGCCCGCGAGCGCCTCGTCCAGCCACGCCGTGCCACTGGACACGCGTGGACCGGGGGGACGGTGCTGCAGGACGTTGCTGGTCATCGGGATGATGGTGATGCCACTCTCGTTGATGACGAAGGGGTACTCGTTGCGACCGTATCCCGAGCCGCGGTACTTGATCACGCGGAGGCGCCGCGTCGTGATCTGGGCGGTGACGCGCTGATCCACGTGAATCACGCAATCCGCCATGAAGTCCAGAAACGCATATCGGGAGCGCGCCTCCGCCTCGTCGATCGCCTTGACCGTCATGATGGTGGTCACGCCCCTGTCCAGGAGCCATTCGTGCAGCGCGTACAACTCGTGACGCTCGCGGGTGGGGCTGTCGTAGAGATGCAGGAGGGCGTCTACGGCATCGATCACGACATACTTGGCGCGCATGGCCGTGATCCGGCGGTCGAGGATGGCCAGCAGACCGTTGATGGAGAACTCGCCGGCGATGACCGCCTTCGGGTCCAGGCGGGCGTCCAGCAGGCAGAGCTTGTTCTTCCTCTCCAGCCGGGCGAGGTCCCATCCCCGGCTCCACGCGTCCTGACGCACGGTAGCGGCCCGCTCCTCGAACATGACCAGAATGCCCGCATCGCCGGCGTTGGCGCCAGTCAACAGCAACTGCAGGCCCATCGTGCTCTTGCCGCTCCCGGGCCCCCCGCTGAGAATGGTCACGCGTCCGGCGGGCACACCGCCGCCCAGCACCACGTCCAGGCCGGCAATGCCTGTCGGCTCCTTCGGGATGTCTCTCGCTCTCGTCAGCGGTCCTGCCGGATCTTTCCGGTGCGCCCTTCGTTGTGGTGTCGTCACGAGGTTCGTCCTTTGTCGCGGAAGGCTGCTCAGAGGGCTCGTGACGTCTGCCGGGGACGTTTCGCGGTTTTGCGCGCACCCGCGACCTGGTGGGTGTTCGAGGTCCACTCCTTCACGATGGCGTTCAGGGCAGGGCTCAGGTAGCGGCGACCGGCAGCCACCTCGTGTATGGCGTGAAGCAGCTCCGTGCCGCACGACTCTTTCACGACATACCCAGCCGCGCCGCCTTTGAGCGCATCCATCAGGAATGCCGGGTCGCCGTACATCGTGAGGATGATCACCCGTGTGCCGAGTTTCAGGCGTGAGATCCTGCGCGTGACCTCCAGGCCGTCCGGGGCGGGCATCATCAAATCGAGGATCAGCACCTGCGGTTTCAGGCGCTTGACCAGTGCAAGCGCGTCCACGCCGTTGGCCGCTTCGCCCACCACGGCAAGGCCCGGGTCCGTTTCCAGCAGCAGGCGCAACCCCTGCCTCACGACGACGTGGTCATCTGCCAGTCCGACGGTCACCATACGGCCTCCCTGTGTTCAGAAACGTTTCGGTTGAACATAGGTGAGTTCTGGCAGGGACTGGTGTTCAAAAGTGAACAGTCAGGAGTCGGGAGCCCGTGTCCGGGGCCTGGCGGGGCCAGACGACCGGCGGCAGCCCGGAAAGAACAATGACTGTTGACGGCGAGTGGGGTAGATTTCAACAGCTTCATGTGTCCCCATCAACCCGTTCGACAGGAGACAGCACCGGCCCGGCGGGGTCGGGCTGCGAAGGGAGATGAGAGGATGAGCACTCTTTTTAGGCGACACGCCGTGCGGGTGGGCTTCGCGGCCGTTGCCGTGGTGCTGCTGACGCACCCCGGACGAACCGCCACGAAGAACGCAGAGATCGTGGCGGACCACGGGATGGTTGCTTCGGCTCACGCACTCGCCTCGCAGGCCGGCGTGGACATCCTGAAGGCCGGCGGGAATGCCGTCGACGCCGCCGTCGCGACCGCGTTCGCCATCGGCGTGGTCGAGCCGAACGCCACCGGCATCGGCGGCGAAGGGATGATGGTCATCTATCTGGCGAAGCACAGGAAGGCGGTCGCGATTGACTATCGGTCGGCCGCCCCCGCCACGGCGACATTCAAGGACAGGATCGCGTCGGTCGGCTACAACGCGGTCGCCATCCCCGGTACGGTGGCTGGTCTGACGCTGGCGCTCGAGAAGTACGGGACGATGAAGCTCCAGACGGTGATGGCGCCGGCCATCAGGCTCGCCGCCGGCGGATACGCCATCAGCTCCACGCTTGCCGCGATCCTCGCCGACAGCTTCGAGGAACTCGCCAAGGTGGAGGGTTTGGCGAAGATCTTCTGTCCCGAGGGCCTGCCGCTCGAGGCGGGCGGCGTCCTGAAGAACGCCGATCTCGCGGAGAGCCTGCGGAAGATCTCGGCGGGCGGCCGGGATGTGTTCTATCGCGGCGCACTGGCGGAGAAGATCGCCTCCGACATGGCCGCGAACGGCGGCTTCATCACGAAGGCCGACCTCGCCTCCTATCAGGCCATCGAGCGGGTTCCTGTCACCGGAAGCTACCGCGGCTACGACCTGCTCTCGGCCCCGCCACCCGTCGGCGGCATGGGTCTGTTGGAAATGCTCCACATCCTCGAGAACTTCGAGGTGGCCACGTACCCGGCCACGTCGGCGATCCGCATTCATCTCTTTGCCGAGGCGATGCAGCGCGGCCTCGCCGACTTCATGAAGTTCGT
>JAPKZP010000151.1 GCA_026393735.1 Acidobacteriota bacterium | reverse complement strand
CGGACACGTGGATCAGGCCCTCGATCCCCTCGGCCAGCTCGACGAACGCGCCGAAGTTGGTCATCCGGACCACCTTGCCGTCGATCGTGTCGCCCACCTGGTGCTGCGAGAAGAACTCGTCCCAGATGTCGGTGGCCAGCTGCTTGAGTCCGAGCGACAACCGCTGGTTCTCGGCGTCGATGTTCAACACGATCGCCTCGACCTTGTCGCCCTTCTTCAACACCTCAGACGGATGCTTGATCCGCTTGCTCCACGACATGTCCGAGCTGTGAATGAGGCCGTCGATGTCCTCTTCCACCTCCACGAACGCGCCGAACTCGGTCAGATTGCGCACCTTGCCGACAATGCGCGCGCCGACCGGGTACTTGGAGGCCAGTTCGTGCCAGGGATTGCTCTCGATCTGCTTGAGGCCCAGCGAAATGCGCCGCGCCGACGGATCGACGCCGAGCACCATGGCCTCGACCGCGTCGCCCTGGTTGAGGATCTTCGACGGGTGCTTCACCCGCTTGCTCCACGTCATCTCGGAGACGTGGATGAGCCCCTCGACACCCGGCTCGAGCTCGATGAACGCGCCGTAGTCGGTCAGGCTGACCACCTTGCCCGACATCCGCGCGCCAATCGGGTAGCGTTCCGACACGTTGCTCCACGGGTCCGACACCAGCTGCTTGTGGCCGAGCGAGACACGCTCGGTCGCCGGGTCGTACTTGAGCACCACCACGTCGATCTCGTCGTTGACCTTGAAGATCTCGGACGGGTGCCCCACGCGGCCCCACGACATGTCGGTGATGTGCAGCAGGCCGTCGATGCCGCCCAGGTCGATGAACGCGCCGTAGTCCGTGATGTTCTTCACCACGCCGCGCAGCACCTTGCCCTCGGCCAGGGTCGCCAGCGTGAACTTCTTCTTCTCGGCGTTCTCTTCCTCGAGCAGGACCTTGCGCGAGAGCACGATGTTGCCGCGCTTCTTGTTCACCTTGATGACGCGCATCCGCAGTTCCTGGTTCTTCAGCGCGTCCAGGTTCCGGACGGGGCGCACGTCCACCTGCGAGCCGGGCAGGAATGCCCGCACGCCGATGTCCACCGCGAGACCGCCCTTGATCCGCTCGATGACGCGACCGATGACGACCTTGCGATCCGCATAGGCCTTCTCGATCTCGTCCCAGATCTTCATCTTCTCCGCTTTTTCGCGGGACAAGACGACGTAGCCGTCCTTGTCTTCCGTCCGCTCGAGGAGGACGTCCACGGTGTCGCCGGGCTGCACGGTGACCTGGCCGTTCTCGTCCAGGAACTCGTTCACCTGGATGATGCCTTCCGACTTGTACCCGACGTCGACGACCACTTCCGATGCGGTCACCTTGAGCACGGTGCCCTTGACGACCTCACCTTCCGAGATGTTGCGGAAGCTGGTGTCGTAAAGGTCCAGCAGTTTCGCGTACTCCTCAGGATCGATGTCCTCGTCGTACCGAACTGTGGGTTTGATTGAGCGCACCGGCCCGGTCCCAGTGGCCTGGCCGGTGGGCCGTCCCGCCTGTGTTGCCAGGTCTGGGGTATTGCCGCCGTCTTCGTTCGCCATGCGTTGCGCGTCCTCCTGCACTTCGTGGATTGCCGGTCTTGGTTTCAGCGCCGGCGGCTGAGGATGATGCGGCCGTTATGAATGGCCACAAGCGGTTGAGTGTACGACACTTAGAGGGCGGGGTCAAGAACCGTACCTGACAGGCGAGAGGCGAGAGGCGCGGCGCGGGAGGAGCGGGACGGGGGGCGCGAGGCGAGCGGCAGAAACGACGGGCCGGGCGTTGTGGCTCTCGCCACTCGCCCCTCGGCTACCGCCTGTTGGCAACCGTAAGGAGCACGCGCTCAACAACTTCCGCAACCGGCATCCCCGTCGTGTCGATGACCAGCGCGTCCGGCGCGACGCTCAGCGGCGAGGACACCCGCGTCCGGTCGCTCTCGTCCCGGCGCTGCATGGCCTGGGCCACGTCGGCGAGCGCCTGCCTCTGCGCCGCCGAGTGCGCGGGATCGCTGGCGCGGCGCCGGGCCCGTTCTTCGGGCGATGCATCCAGATACACCTTCACGCCAGCGTCGGGGAACACAACCGTCCCGATGTCGCGGCCCTCCATCACGACGCCGCCGTCTGCCGCCATCGCGCGCTGGCGCCGCACCAGCTCCGCACGCACCCGGGCCAGGCGCGCCACGCGCGTGACCGCCCGGTCGATCTCGGGCGTGCGGATGGCGGCGGACACATCGTGACCGTCGATGCTGATGGCGCTGCCATCCACGTCGATCTGCGCCGCCTGCGCGACACCCAGCACGGCCTCCTCGTCGTCGAGGTCCAGTCCCAGCTGCTGGGTGCGCCAGGCCACGGCGCGGTACATCGCGCCGGTGTCCACGTGCCGGAAGCCGAGGCGAGCGGCCACCTCCCGCGCAACCGTACCTTTGCCTGCTCCAGACGGACCGTCGATGGCGATGATCATGGTTGTGCTCACGTCAGGCGAGAGGCGAGAGGCGGGAGGAGAGAAGCGGACTGCACGCTCGCCACTCGCCTCGCCCCTGCATCCTGGTAAGTGTAACATGTCGTCCCATGCGTCCCCGGACCATCGCGCTGGCGGCCGTGCTGCTCGTGGCGGCACTGGCCGTCTCGGTCCCGTTCTTCCGCTCGTACACCCGCGCAGCGGCGCTCATCGTCCGCATGGCGGGCCTGCAGGGAGAAGTGCAGGACGCGCTGGAGTGGGAAAAGGACGCCGTGTCGGTCTACGACACGCACGTGGCCTCGCGCCACGGCACGCTGCGGGCGCGCCTCTACATCCCGGATCACATGCACCGGGCGATCGTGCTCGTCGCCGGGGTCAATGCCCTGGGCATCGACGAGCCGCGCCTCTACGGCCTGGCGCACGAGTTCGCCAGCGTCGGCTATGCCGTGCTCACGCCGGAACTGCCCGACCTGCAGCGCTACGACATCACCGCGCGCACGACGGACATGATTGAAGACGCGGCCGCCGGCGCTGCGCGACCACGCCGCGTTCGTCTTCTCGTTCGGCGGCCACAGCGACTTCCCGCGCGTGCTGCGCTTCCTGACGCTCGGCGCGGTGCCCGTCGCGCCGGCACCGGGCGCGACGCCGGACGCCCCGCTCGCCGAGGAGTACAGGAAGCCGCACGACTACGGCGTCGTCATTGTCCTGCTGGGCGCGGCGCACAAGCTGGTGCCGCCTGACCAGGTCGAGCCGCTGCGAGCGGGCATCCTCACGTTCCTGCTGGCATCGCACTACGACCTGATCGACAAACGCAAGGCCGCCGATACCTTCGACGAGGCGCGCCGCATGGCGGAGGCCCTGCCGGAACCTGCGCGCAGGTTCATGCACATGGTCAACGACCGGAAGGTCGAGGCGCTCGGCCCGCTGCTGGCGCCCGTCATCCGCGACGAAGGGCTCGCGCCCGGCCTGTCGCCGGACCGTTCGCCCGCGCCGTCCTGCCCCGTCTACCTGCTGCACGGCACCGACGACAACGTGGTGCCGTCGGTCGAATCCCTGCGGCTGGGCCGCGCCCTCGAGGGCCGGACGCGGACCCGAACCCTTCTGAGCCCCATCATCACGCACGCC
>JAPKZP010000570.1 GCA_026393735.1 Acidobacteriota bacterium | reverse complement strand
GTCCGTTCGTGCCGGCAATCCCCGCCACCAATGCGACCACCGCCGCGCCGGTCGCCGCTGCGGCCAGGGCGGGCGCCCAGACCGGAAGCACGCCGGTCGGAGTGCCGGATGTCACGAGCGCTCCCGGTCGCGCCGGCGGGCGCGCATGCCGCCGGTGGCATACAACAGGCCGCCAGGCAGGTTTCCGACGACTCCGAGCGCCACGAACAACACCGAGAGCGGGAACGCGAGCGCCGCCGGCACGCCGGCCTGCCCGAACGCCCAGACGAAGGCCAGTTGGCTGGTGCCGAACCCGTTGACGGTGACGGGCAGCAGCATCACGAGCAGGATGACAGGGATGAACGCGACGTAGGTCGTGAGCGGCTGCTCGATCCCCAGGCCCAGGCCCAGGTAGTACGCCTGGACCGTGCGCAAGACCTGGACGCCGATGGAACCGAGCGTCACATTCAGAAGATCGCCATGGCGGGTGGCATACATCTGCATCGCGCCCACGAGCCGCGCCACGAGATCCCGGACGCGCGCCCAGGGAAGGAACCCGACGAGGCGTTGCACCAGCATTTCGGCGCGGGCGCTGAAGACCACGACGGCGGTCGCGGCGCACACAGCCGTGGTCAAGGCGAGGCCGGCGAGCACGACCGGGTTGTCGGCCAACTGGCGCGCGAACACGAGTCCGACCGCCGCCATGATGAGGATGCCCAGCACGCCCAGAATCCGGTCCATGACGACCGAGGCCACCGCCGCCGACGTCGCCACGCCTTCGCGGGCGAGCGCGTACGCCCGGGCCGCGTCGGCTCCGACGGTCGCAGGCAGGAACGACCCGACAAAGGTGCTGACGAAGAAGATCCGCATCACCGTCGGGAATCGCGGACTCGCCGGTCCGGCAATCGGCCGCAGCAGAACCAGCCACCGGTACGCCATCAGCGCCCTGTCGACGAGCACCAGCAGCACGGCCATCAGCACCGGGCCGAGTTCGGTGCGCGCCAGGGCCGCCATGACGTCCGATGGATGGCTCTTCCAGAACATGAAGGCCGTCAGGGCGACCGCGACGGCGATCCGGACGATCCCCCCGACGGCCGGTCGTCTCACTTGGCAGCCGGAAGTGTCTGGATGTGACGTTCCGGGTGTCGCTTCACCCGGTAGGCCCGCATGAGGAACTTCGCATACGGCACGACCTGCTTCATGGCGCCCACGTTGACCTGGCACGGGCTCAGGCAGTTCTTGCAGATGGTCTCTTCGAACGTGGCCCGGTCCGCGAGGTGCTCGGCCTTGAAATACAGCGACTCAGCCGAGTCCTGCAGGACGTTGCCGAGCGGCTTCGAGTTCTCGCAGTAGAAGAGCGTGCCGTCCGGGTTCAGGAGCAGGCCCTGCGAGCGGAACGGGCACGGCATCGTCCGAACGTAACCGTTGGCGATCATGTCCGCGTAGTGCAGGTACTGGAACGACTGACCGCTCAGGACGGATTCCTCCTCGACCCGCTCGAGGAAGAACTGCCGCATGAACTCTTCTTCCTGCGTCTTGAGCCGGATCTTCGTCTCGAGTTCACGGTTGCCCAGCATGGCATCCGTGAACCGGAGCATGTTGAACACGATGTCGAGATTGCGCTTCCGCGACCACGCGAGGATGTTGCGCGCATCCTGCATGTTGGTCGTGAAGATCGTCGCGGCGATCCCGAACTGGAAATTGTCGTAGCGCTTCGCGAGCGCCTCCATCGCCTCGATGGTCTGTCCCGCCTTGTCGAACCCGCGCTTCACCTGGCGGACCTGATCGTGCACCTCGCCGACGCCGTCAAGCGACACACGGATGCTGATCGGCAGGTCGCGCGCCGCGCAGAACTCGACGATCCGGGTCATCTGGGGGATTGCCCGTTGCGGCGTCAGTCCGGTCGTGTTGATGCCGACCTTGCGGATGCGAGGGAGCCGCGTGATCAGCAACTCGGTCAACTCAGGAAGGTCGTTGCGCGTCGTCGGCTCGCCGCCGGAGATATTGAGGTTCTCAACCGCGCCCCAGAACGGGTGGTTCATGGCGTGGTCCACCTGCTCCAGCGTCATGTCCT
>JAPKZP010000544.1 GCA_026393735.1 Acidobacteriota bacterium | reverse complement strand
TCGCCATGATGATCTGCAGCCCGACCGCGTCCACCGCGACGGGGTCGGTGCTCGCGACGAGACCCTTGTAGTCCCAGAGGTACCGCGGATCGGGCTGGGGCCCCTTGTCGCACAGCGGCCGTAGCGCATCCACGAGCACGAGCTTCGTCTTCCCCTTCACCCCCGGCAACAGCCACGTCTCCGCCAGGTTCGCGTTGTTCTCGTTGTGATAGCTGCTCGGCCGGCCGGAATACATGATGTAGATCTTCATCGCCGTCCCGAGCCCTGTCAGCCAGTGCGCCTTCAGCGCGGGCATCGCGACGAGCGCTGTGCACGCTCGCGGCAGTTCGATCCCGCCCTGCGCTTCGCGAATCTGTCCGGCCGGCACGCCTGCGTCCACGAGCGCGCGACGAACCGCGTCAACCAGCTCCAAGTGAGTCGGATTCAGGTGCGGCGTCGGAACGAGTCCCACCACGTCGGTCGGCTTGAACAGAGCAAGCCACGCGGCTTTCGGCGTCTTCTCGCCGGTCAGGCGCACGACGGTATCGGCCAGCATCCGGTCCAGCACCGACGTGTCCACGTCGTGCGCGTCGTTGAGCACCTTCTCGTCGCGCACCAGGACGACGTGCGCCGAACGGCCGGCGCGCACGGCGGGCTTCGCCTGGTCGGCGGCTGCGTCGGCGGCCCCGCCACAAAGCGCCGATGCGCCCACCACCGCTCCCACCGTGCCCCGCATGAAGTCGCGCCGCGTGATCGCGTGGTCGTTGCTCATGGGACGTCCCTTCTATTCTTGTATCAGCGTCATCAGGGCTGTGGTGGCCAGTTCCTTCGCGGCCCCCGCGCTCGGCGCGTCGAAAACGATTGCGAGCCCGCGGGCCCTTGCGGCCCAGCCCACCCAGCCGCCTTCGACCTTCGCCGCTCCTGAGCCGGACCCGGCTGCAGCCGGTCTTGCCGGCGCGGGCAGGTACGACACCAGGAAACTGCGAAGCGCCGCCGCTGTCGCATCGGGAGACGGATAGACGATCTGAACGAGACGTGCCGGACGCTCGCCTGGACGCGTCGGCCGGTACTCGCCGGTGAGGGCATCGACCGCAGGGCCGAGGCCGAGAATGTCTCCGGGCGCCAGGTAGTACACCGAGTTGAGCACGAGGTGAGACCGGAAGAAGCAGGTGCGTTCGGGACGCAGGGCGACGCCCCCGTCCGATCGGATCGGCGCCCTCGACAGGATCTCCGGAGGGTGATCGTTACGCGGCCGCCCGCCGACGATTGCCCTGGCGATAGCCAGCACCTGCGTGCGCGACTGCGGCGATTCGCGCGATGCCATGACGCGGCCGTAGAGGTCATCGCTCCAGAACCGGAGCAACCCCCCGCCGTAGAGCGCCTGGTGCGGTGGAACCGCGGGAAAGGAACCCTGATCCGGGCGAGAACGCACACCCGCCGCTGCAGGCTCGTGCCCCCCGGCCTGGCCGCCGACGTCGATGGCCTCGCCGCCCCAGTCCGTGGACAGCAGGCCGAACGCATCGTCGGAGCCCTTCATCCAGTAGAGCTCGACGGTGATTCTGCCGAGCGACCTGTCGGCCGCGGCATATTCGTAGATGTCGAGGTGCTCGAACCGGTACGCGAGGTACAGTTCGCCGGCCCCGTCCATGTAGTCGAAGATCGTCTGCTCGGTGATGCGTCGGGGCTCGTCGGGCCGGATCCACGGCCCCGCCTGTCTTGGCAGGTTGACGGTGGGTCCTGCGATTGTGACACCTGCCACGGGACCGACCGTACCCGCGGACTGCGATGCGAGCAAGCCGTCCGCGGGACGGGAAGAGGCTGCCAGCAGCGAGAAGGTGGCCAGCAAGATTCTGCAGCGCACGATGTTCTGACCGCGGACGTTACTGCGGCCCCCCAGCGGAGTCAAGTGCCGGGACCGCGACGGGACCGCGATCCCAACAGGCGTCGATGCGCTCGGCCGGTTCGGTCGCACGTGGGGCCTTCCGCCCGGCGACAGCCCTCAGTGCCGACGGCGAATACGTATATCTATGCATTTAGAGGTATACTTATGCTATGGCCAACATCCTTCAGCATCTTCCGGTCGGCGAGCGGGTGGGCATCGCGTTCTCCGGAGGGCTCGACACCTGCGCCGCCCTGCACTGGATGCGCCAGCGCGGCAGTATTCCCTTCGCCTACACGGCCCATCTCGGACAGCCGGATGAGGACGACTACGAGGGCATCCCGCGCAAGGCAATGACGTACGGGGCCGAGCAGGCGCGCCTCATCGAGTGCCGGGCGCAGCTCGTGGCCGAAGGCATTGCGGCGCTCCAATGCGGGGCCTTCCATATCTCCACGGCCGGCCAGCTGTACTTCAACACCACGCCGCTGGGCCGCGCGGTCACGGGCACGATGCTCGTCGCGGCCATGCAGGACGACGACGTCAACGTCTGGGGCGACGGCAGCACCTTCAAGGGCAACGACATCGAGCGGTTCTACCGGTACGGCCTGCTGGTCAACCCGCGGCTGCGCATCTACAAGCCCTGGCTGGATCAGCACTTTATCGACGAACTGGGCGGGCGGGCCGAGATGTCCGCGTACCTCGAGGGTGCCGGGCTCGAGTACAAGATGAGCGCCGACAAGGCCTACTCGACCGACTCGAACATTCTCGGCGCGACCCACGAAGCTAAGGATCTCGAGTTCCTCAACAAGGGCGTGTCCATCGTCAATCCCATCATGGGCGTGGCGTCATGGCGAGACGACGTGGTGGTGAAGCCCGAGACGGTCAGCGTCCGGTTCGACGAGGGCCAGCCGGTTGCGATCAACGGCCAGACGTTCCCAACGCCGCTGGCACTGTTCCTGGAAGCCAATGCGATCGGCGGCCGCCACGGCCTGGGCATTTCCGATCAGATCGAGAACCGCATCATCGAGGCCAAGAGCCGGGGCATCTACGAGGCGCCGGGCCTGGCGCTCCTCTACATCGCCTACGAACGGCTCATCACCGGCATCCACAACGAGGACACCATCGACCAGTACCGCGCAAACGGGCGGCGCCTGGGGCGGCTGCTCTACCAGGGTCGGTGGTTCGACCCGCAGACGCTCATGCTGCGCGAGACAG
>JAPKZP010000253.1 GCA_026393735.1 Acidobacteriota bacterium | reverse complement strand
TCGTCCGCCGTCCCCTTCTCTCGCGGCGCGAATGCCCGCGACCGGATCTCTCACCCCGGCAAGGCTCAGCCTGATTGACGCCGGCGGCACGAGTTGCGCGTCCCGGCGCTGCTGCAGCAGTCGCAGCACGCGCGCCGGGTCCGGCGCGTGCGACGCCTTCTGCGCGTTCTCGCGGAACTTGAAGACAACGACGCCGCCCTGCCGGTCGACCGATTCGAGGCCGAGCTTGTCGGCCATCACGCGGATGCGACCGTACGCCGCCAGGTTCATCACCGAGTCCGGCAACGGGCCGTATCGGTCGCGGATCTCGTTCAGCAAGTCGCCCAGCTCCGTGTCGCTTCGGGCCGCCGCAACCTTCCGATACACGACCAGGCGCTGCGCCATGTCGGGCACGTAGCCCTCGTCGATCTTGATGTCGATGCCGAGGTTGACGCTCGCGCGCGCCTCGTCCTCGATCTCCTCGCCCTTCAGTTCGCGCACGGCCTGCTCGAGAAGCTTCATGTACATCTCGAAGCCCACGGCTTCGATGTGGCCGCTCTGCTCGCCGCCGAGCAGGTTGCCCGCGCCTCGAATCTCGAGGTCGAGGGCCGCCACGCGGAATCCGCTGCCGAGGTCGCTGAACTCGCGAATCGCCGCGAGCCGTTTCTTCGCCACGGCGGAGAGCGACATCTCCGGCGGGATCATCAGGTACGCATACGCGGGCCGGTCCGATCGGCCGACCCGCCCGCGCAACTGGTAGAGCTGCGACAGCCCGTAGCGGTCCGCACGGTTGACGATGATCGTGTTGACGTTGGGGATGTCGAGCCCGTTTTCGATGATGGTCGTCGCGAGGAGAATGTCGAACTTGCGCGCGACGAAATCGATCATGGCGCGCTCGAGTTCGTGCTCGCCCATCTGCCCGTGGCCGATGACGACCTTGGCTTCGGGCACGATCCGCGTCAGCAGGTTGCCAATCGAGAAGATCGACTCCACCCGGTTGTGTACAAAGAAGACCTGGCCGCCGCGCGCCAGTTCGTTGCGAATCGCCCGCGCGATGATGCCCTGGTCGAACTTCACCACGTTGGTCTGGATCGCCAGGCGATCCTTCGGAGGCGTCTCGATGATCGACATGTCCCGGATCCCCACCAGGGACATGTTCAACGTCCTCGGAATCGGCGTCGCGGTCATCGTCAGGACGTCTACGCGCTTGCGAAGCTGCTTGATCTTCTCCTTGTGCGCCACGCCGAAGCGCTGCTCCTCGTCGACGACGAGCAGGCCGAGGTCGCGGAACACGACGTCTTTCGACAGCAGGCGATGCGTGCCGACGATGATGTCGACTTTGCCGTCGACGAGGTCGAGGAGCGTGGCCTTCTGCTCCTGCGTCGAGCGGAAGCGGCTGATGAGGTCGATGCGGACGGGGAACCCGGCGAATCGCTCGCGCAGCGTCTTCACATGCTGGAACGCGAGCACGGTGGTCGGCGCGAGGTACGCGACCTGCTTGCCGTCCATCACGGCCTTGAACGCGGCGCGCATGGACACTTCGGTCTTGCCGTAGCCCACGTCGCCGCACAGCAGGCGGTCCATCGGCGTGGAGGTTTCCATGTCGCGCTTGATGTCTTCGATGGCGTTGCTCTGGTCCACGGTGAGGTCGAACGCGAACGCACCTTCGAATTCGTCCTGCCAGTGCGTGTCGCTGCCGAATGCGTGGCCGGGCACGGCCTTGCGCGACGCGTACAGCTTGAGGAGCTCTTCGGCCATGTCGCGCATGGCCTTCTTCACGCGCGTCTTGGCCTTTTCCCAGGTCGTGCCGCCAAGACGGTCGAGGGCCGGCCTCGCGCCGCCGGTGAACTTCTGGATCAGGTCGAGGCGTGACACCGGCACGAACAGCTTGTCGTCGCCCGCATAGCGCAGCTCGAGGAACTCCTGGATCTCGTTCGGGCCGACCGCCATCTCCTTCAGGCCCGTGAACTCGCCGATCCCGTTGTCCACGTGCACGACGAGGTCGCCGACCTTCAGGTCGCGCAGGTCTGACAGGAACGCGGCCGTGGCGGATCGGCGGGCGTGTTCCTTCGAGCGCCGTTCTTCCTCGAAGAGATCCGTTTCGACGTAGATCTGGAGCTGCGCGTCGGGCAGCCGGAAGCCGCGAGACAGGATGCCGGTCGTGACGAGCACGCTTGCGGCAAACGAGTCCTCGCCGCGGTCGATATTCACGCCGCGCAGTTCGTAGTCCTGGAGCAGCTCGATCGTGCGCTCGGCGCGGCCGGACGTCGCGGCGACAAAGAGGACGGTTTCGCCGCTCGCCCGCGTGGCTTTGACGTCGGCGATCCATTCGGCGAGGCGGCCGGCGTAGGACAGCGCGGGCTGGCACGGGACGGCGGTACGCGCGTCGCTGACGGGATTCGGCTCGCGGGATTCTGGATTCGGTGTGCCGCCAGCGAAATCGGCGGGACCATCGACGAGACCGACGCTGAGTTCCTCGAGCCGGGACGCCGCACAGAGCCGCTGCTCAATCGCCGGCCACGAAAGGAGGATCTCCTCCGGCCGCGGGACCGTTTGCGCCTGAACCTGCGCGTAGCTGTCGGCGATCTGCAGCAGCGTGTTCTCAATCCGCCGCTTGATTTCGTCAGGCTCGCTGGTAACGAATACGGGTCGTCGGTGTGCGCCGAAGTAGTCGAAGATCGGGACGAGCCCGAGTCCCGAATCCGTCCCGCCTGATCCTGTCGAAGGCCGAATCTCGAATCCCGGATTGTTGCCCGTGGCCGGCGCATCCCTGAGCGGGACGACCTGCAGTCGCCCGATCTCTCCGACCGAACGCTGGGTGTCGGGGTCGTACCGGCGGATCGCTTCGATCGTGTCGCCGATGAGTTCAATCCGGGCGGGCAGATCGTCTCCGGCCGGAAAGATATCGATGACGCCGCCGCGCAGGCAGAACTCGCCGTGTTCGTCGACCGGATCCTGGCGCGAGAAGCCCGCGTCCACCAGCACCTCGGCCAGGAGCTGCGTGTCGATCTCGTCGCCCGGTTTGAGGTCGAGGGCGAGCCCGGTCAGCGCTGCGGGCGGGCTGACGAGAGGCAGCAGCGCGGTGGCGGACGCGATGACGATGCGGGCCTCGCCGGTGGCGAGAGCGTACAGGGCCCGCGCGCGCGCCGAGCCGATGCGCATGTGCGGGGCGAGGCCACGGTACGGGTCGACTTCCTGCGACGGGAACGGAAGCACGGAGTGCTGGAGTTCGTCGGCCGACGCGCCCTCGAGGCCGCCGAGGAAGAAGCGGACGTCGGCGGTCATCTGCTCGACATCTCGATCGTTCGGGACGACGGCCATCACGACTTCGAGGCGGGGGTCATTGAGGGCGGCGCCTGCAATCCAGAAGGCCTTCGCCGCGGGCGTCAGGCCGGTCCAGGAGTGTCCGCCCCGGGCCGGTTTCGCTCCGGAGGCGAAACTGGCGCGCACACGTGCGGCCCGAAGCAGTTCCTGCAGTTTCAGCGACGGCACAACAGAATCAGTCTACCGCACCCGCTGTCGCGACGTGCGGGCGCACGCGCCGGGGTAAGATTGTGGCGGTTCACATGCTGACAACTGTTCGGGCCTGGACGTTCTTGAGAGTCGTGGTGATGTCTGCCGGCGTGGCGGTTATCACGCTCTGCGGGTGGATGATTCTCGGCGGTCCCGTGTTCATCGACCGGCTGGTGATCGAAGCCGACGCGCCGGGACCCGCGCAGGCCATCGTCTGCCTTGGTGGAGGCCTGACGGACCACTACCTCCCCGTCGAGGACGCCTGGCTGCGGATCTACACCGCGGTGCAGCTTCAGCTTGACGGGTTGGCGCCGGTCATTGTCTTCAGCGGGGGCGGCACGGATTCGGTCAGCGAGGCCGAGGTCTATGCGGAGGCCGCTCAGTGGCTTGGTGCGCCGCCCTCGGCCATCGCGCTCGAGGGGCTCTCGGGCAGCACGGCTGAGCATCCGGTGAATCTGCTCAAGGTCGAACGCCTCGGGTTGACTCGCGATTCGAGCCTCATCATCGTGACGTCGCCGCTCCACTCGAAGCGCACGGCGATGTGCTTTCGCAAGGCCGGGTACACGAACTTCAGGATGGTCTCGTCCTATGTGGCGACTCGAGCGGACACATCGCTCGTACGCGAGAACCGCGTTTCTTCGCTGAAGGCCTTTCGTCCGAACGGCAAGCGATACGACGACCCCGTGTCCCGTCTGCGGCAGGGCTTCAACACACTGCTGTATTCGTTGCGGGAGATTGTGGCGATCGGGGTGTACAGGTTCCGCGGCTATGTCTGATCGGATGAGTGCTTCGCCTTGGTGCGCTCGAGGATCCCGGTCGTGGAGTGACCCTCTTCGACAGGCACGCGGATCACGACGCCGCCGCGGGCCTCGACGATGTCGCGGCCCACGACCTGGTCGGCTGGCCAGTCTGCGCCCTTGACGAGCACGTCTGGCTGAATGGCGTTGATGATGACCCAGGGCGTGTCTTCGTCGAACACGACCGCCGCGTCGACACAAGCGAGGGCGGTGATGACTTCCGCCCGTTCCGCTTCGGGATGAATGGGCCGCCCGGGCCCCTTGATCGCACGCACCGATCGGTCGGAATTCACTGCGACCACCAAGACGTCGCCCTGACGCCTCGCCTCGGCGAGATATCGCACGTGGCCGGGATGGAGGATGTCGAAGACGCCGTTGGTGAACACGACGCGCTTCCCGGCGCGCGCCTGTGCGGCACGCCACAGAACGGCTTCATGGTGCGTCATGACTCGCATGGATTCGTTCACGACGGCATTGTGTTCGCACCGCAGGGGCAAGGCCCCGTCCTTGCCCGGCGGGGCGCCGTCAGCTTCCGATTCGTTCCTTGAACGAGACTCCCCCGCCGAAACCCCACCTGTGGCGCGGGCGGTAGATGCCGGCGTCCTGCGTGCGCGATTTCACGCGAAAACCGTAAAGCAGCCGGTGATAGTCGTACGGATAGCCGTCAAGCTTGTGCAGCGCCACGTCGAGCTTGTACGTGCCCGCGACCAGGTCGAGTCCGTCGACGAAGAACGACACGGTGCCCTCGCCTTGGAGGCGGTCGCCCTTCAGTTCTTCGATGTTGGTGTTGGTGCCGAACGCGCACACGCCTTCGAGGTTGAAGATGCCGATGCCGACGACGAAATCCGAGAGCGCCCGTGCGGCGCGCAGTGTCATCCGGATCTCGACGCGCTCGCCGCAGGCGAAGACGTGGGCGGGTTCGCCATCTTCGCCGACGAGCTGGACGTCCGTGATCTCGCCTTCGCGCGATCCCCAGCGCCCCTCGGTGGCCTGGAACATGTCGGGCGGCCCGCCTTCGCCCTCGGGGACGTTTCCACCCCCGGGCTTCGGCGTGGCGACGGCTTCACTGGCGATGGCCGCTTCGCTGAGGGCGGCGGCCGACCTCGCGTCTGCCGCCGCCATGTGGCGTTCTTCCTGCTTCTCCACGTCGGTGATGTAGGCCGACACCACGCGGCGCGGGTCGCCCGTCGCGCGCATGCGGCCGTCGTTCAGCCACAGCGCCTCGTCGCAGAACCGCTCCACGAGGTTGAGCGAGTGCGTAACGAGCAGGACCGTCTTCCCACGGCGGCGGAATTCCGCAAACTTGTCGAGGCACTTGTGTGTGAACGCTTCGTCGCCGACGGCCAGCACCTCGTCGATCAGGAGCACGTCGGGATCGACGTGAATCGCCACGGCGAACCCGAGCCGCATGTACATCCCGGACGAATACGTCTTCACAGGCGCGTCGATGAAGTTCTCGAGTTCGGCGAACTCGACGATCTCGTCGAAGCGCCGGGTGATCTCGCGCTTCGACAGGCCGAGCATGATGCCGTTGATGAAGACGTTCTCGCGGCCGGAAATCTCGGGGTGGAATCCCGCCCCGAGCTCGATGAGCGCCGAGATCCGTCCCTGCACGGTGACGCTGCCCGTGGTCGGTTTCGTGATGCCGGCCACGAGTTTCAGCGCCGTGCTCTTGCCCGAGCCGTTCCGCCCGACGATGCCGAAGGTGCAACCCTGCGGCACGCTGAACGACACGCCCTTCAGCGCGTTGAACGTCTCGTCGGGTTTCAGATCGCCGACCAGCGTGCCGGAGAGGATGGCGCTCTTCAGCGTGGCGAACTGCTTACGCCGGGCATATTTCCGGTACGTCTTCGTCACGTCGACGACGTCAATGACGTTCATCGCCTCAGACTTCCTCTGCGAACGTGTCGCGAAGCCGGTCGAACATGAAATAGCCCAGGAAGAACAGACCGACGGACGCCACGCCGAGGGCCAGGAGCCACTTCCAGTGGCCGAAGTCGCCCGGATAGAACAGGATTTCCTGGTACGACACCATCAGGTGCGTCATCGGGTTGAGGTCGAGGAACAGCTTGCCGCCCCGGTCCACGGCCATTTGCATGGGATAGATGATGGGCGTCGCAAAGAACCAGAACGTCACCAGGTTCGAGAGGATGTCCTTGAAGTCGCGGAAGTGCACCGTCAGCGAGGACACGATGAGCGCGAGTCCGAGCGTGAACACGAGCTGCACCGCCACGACGACCGGGAACCACAGCAGATCCAGAAAGCCCGGCGGGTGCTGGTAGTAGATCAGGAAGATCGCCAGGATGGGCAGGCCGAGGAAGAAGTGCACCATGTTGGCGACGACCGACACGATGGGCAGCACTTCGGCCGGGAACAGCACCTTCTTGATCAGGTTGCCGCCCGCGATCAGGACATTCGACGACTCCAGGAGAGACGACGCGAACCACGTCCAAGGCAGGATGCCGCAGAACATGAACAGCGCGTAGGGCTCCAGGTCTGGCGCACGGCTCGGCAGCACGATCGAGAACACGAAGGTGTAGATCAGGAGCAGCAGCAGCGGGTTGATGAACGACCAGAAGAAGCCGAGCACCGATCCGCGGTAGCGCGCCTTCAACTCCCGCGCGACCATCGACTGGATGAGCTGGCGGTATTTCAGGAGGGCCGTGAGGTTCTTGATCATTCGGCTAGGACACTTCCAGCGCCACGACCGTGATGTTGTCCGGCCCGCCGGCCTCGTTCGCCGCGTGGATGAGGGCCCGGCACAGCAGGTCGAGCGCCCCTGGCGGTGCCTTCGACACGACCCTGCCAATCGCCTCGTCGGTCAAGGGCGTCGTCAGGCCGTCGCTGCAGACGATGAAGCGGTCGCCCCGCTCCAGCACGACGGGCGTCAGCTCGACGTTGGGGTCCTCGCCGCCCGAGAGCGCGCGCGTGACGAGATTGCGCCACGGATGTGTCCGGGCATCACCTGCCGTCATGGCGCCCGCTGAGATCTGCTCCTCGACCCACGAGTGGTCGCGGGTGATCTGCTCGAGTTCGCCGTCCCGCCAGAGGTAGGCGCGGCTGTCTCCGACGTGGGCGACGAGGCCGCGCACCCCCCCAGCCCCGGCCTCGTCGCCGGGCTCCAGCAGCAGAGCCACGCCGGTCGTCGCCATCCCTCTCAATGCGGGTTCGTCGGTCATCCGCTGCTGGATGTCGCGGTTCGCCAGGAGGAAGGCGGTGATGAGGCGGTTGCCGCTGATCCCCACCTCGGGCCGGAAGCCGACAGGCCACGCGAAGTCGCGGGTGAGTCCGTCGGAATGCTGAATGAACGATTCGATCGCGTCGACGGCGACCCGTGACGCCACTTCGCCCGCCGCGTGCCCGCCCATGCCGTCGCACACGACGAACAGCCCGAGGCCGGGACGCGCGACGAAACAGTCTTCGTTGCCTTCGCGGCGGAGGCCCGTGTGAGTGAGCGCGGCGGCGCTGACGGTGAGCATGCTGGGGCGGCCTGCGACTTCTCCTAATTCCGAATCTTCGCCTTCGTGGCGACCTGGATCCGAATCATCGCCTTCATCAGGGAGATCCTGGCGCGGTCGAAGTCGATGTCGGGGTTGCCGGACTTCGCGGCCTGGATCAGTTCCTCGGCGCGGCGCTTCTCGGCTTCGGCCCGGGTGAGATCGATGTCCTCGGCGCGCTCCGCGACGAGCGCGAGCAGGCGCACGCGGTCCGGCAGTACCTCGGCGAACCCGGACGCGATCGACAGGTAGAACTTCTCGGTGCCCTTCCGGTACCACACCTGGCCCACTCGCAGGCTCGTCAGGAGAGGCGTGTGCCCGGGCAGGATGCCGAGGTATCCCTCGGTGCCGGGCAGTTGCACCTCGTCCACCTCTTCGTGCGCAAGGGCACGTTCGGGCGTCACGATTTCGAGAGTCAGATGAGTTGGTAGAGACATGGATGCCCGCTAGCTCGCCTTCATCTTCTCGGCCTTCTCGACGGCCTCTTCGATCGTCCCGACCATGTAGAACGCCTGTTCCGGGAGCGCGTCGTGCTTGCCGTCCACGATTTCCTGGAACCCGCGGATTGTGTCCTTCACGGTCACGTACTTGCCCTTGAGGCCCGTGAACTGCTCGGCCACGTGGAACGGCTGCGACAGGAACCGCTGGATCTTGCGCGCGCGCGACACGGCCAGCTTGTCGTCCTCCGACAGCTCGTCGATGCCCAGGATCGCGATGATGTCCTGCAGGTCCTTGTAGCGCTGCAGCACCTGCTTCACGCCGCGCGCGGTCTGGTAGTGCTCCGCGCCGATGACGCGCGGGTCGAGGATGCGCGAGGTGGACGCCAGGGGATCGACGGCCGGGTAGATGCCGAGCTCGACGATGGCGCGCGACAGGTTCGTCGTGGCGTCGAGGTGCGCGAACGTCGTGGCCGGCGCGGGGTCGGTGTAGTCGTCGGCCGGCACGTAGATCGCCTGCACGGACGTGATCGATCCCTTCTTCGTCGACGTAATGCGCTCCTGCAGTTCGCCCATCTCGGTCGCGAGCGTGGGCTGGTAGCCGACGGCCGACGGCATGCGTCCGAGCAGCGCCGACACCTCGGACCCCGCCTGCGTGAAGCGGAAGATGTTGTCGATGAACAGCAGCACGTCCTTGCCCTCGGCGTCGCGGAAGTACTCGGCGACGGTCAGGCCCGACAGCGCCACGCGCAATCGCGCACCCGGCGGCTCGGTCATCTGTCCGTAGACCAGGGCTGCGCGCGACTTGCTGATGTCCTTGGTGTTGATGACCCCGCTTTCCTGGAACTCGAGCCAGAGGTCGTTGCCTTCGCGCGTGCGCTCGCCGACGCCCGCGAACACCGACACGCCCCCGTGCTTCAGGGCGATGTTGTGGATCAGTTCCTGGATGATGACGGTCTTGCCGACGCCGGCGCCGCCGAACAACCCGATCTTGCCGCCCTGCAGGTAGGGCTCGAGGAGGTCGATGACCTTGATGCCGGTCTCGAACATCTTGGCCTGGGTCGCCTGCTCTACCAGCGTCGGCGCGGGGCGGTGAATCGGCCACCGCTCGGTCGCGTTCACGGGCATGTCGGGGTAGTCGACCGGCTCGCCCAGCACATTCAGGACGCGGCCCAGCGTGGCGGGGCCGACGGGCATGGTGATGCCGATGCCCGTGTCGACGGCCGTCATGCCGCGCTGAAGGCCGTCGGTGGGCTTCATCGCGACCGCGCGCACGCGGCCCTCGCCCAGGTGCTGCTCGACCTCGGCGACGATGACGGTCTTCTGGCCCTGGACCTCGGCCTCGATCTCGAGCGCATTGTAGATGGGCGGCAGGTGCCCGCCCTCGAACTCCACGTCGATCACCGGCCCGATGATCTGGACGATGCGACCCTCTTTGACGACTGCTGCTGTTGCCATAGATTCCTGCTCGTTGCGATCGTGGGCGCTGGCTTCAGCCGGCGCCTGTCTGGATCCGGCTGCAGCCGGATCCCGCGTGCTGAAAGCTCTCTGCTAGAGCGCCTGCGCCCCTGACACCACTTCGATGATCTCCCTCGTGATCGCCGCCTGCCGCACCTTGTTCATGTAGAGCGTCAGCGCATCGATCATCTCCGTCGCGTTCTTCGTAGCGGCATCCATCGCCGTCATGCGGGCCGCGTTCTCGGCCGCCGCCGATTCCAGCAACGCGCGCCAGATCTGCGAGCGCACGTAACCCGGCAACAGGGTCGCGAACAGCGTGGCCGCGTCGGGCTCGTAAATGTAGTCCACGCGCGCCGCGCCCTGGTCCGCGCGGAACTCTTCCTTCGCGATGGGCAGCAACCGCTCGGTGACGATCCGCTGCTGCAGCACCGACTTGAACTCGTTGTACACGAGGTAGACGGCGTCGATCTTCTCCTCGACGAACAACTCCGCCGCCATGTCGGCGATCCCCCGCGCGTCCTCGAGGTTCAGGTGCTGGAAGACGTTGACGCGGTTGATGACGGGCTCGTAGCCGCGTCGCTGGAAGAAGTCGCGCCCCTTGCGCCCGACGAGGCCGAGCACCAGTTTCCGCCTGCCCTGGGCCACGATGAACTGCGTCGCCGCCTTGATGATGTTCGTGTTGAAGCTGCCGCAGAGGCCCTTGTCCGACGTGAGGATCAGGACGAGCACCGTCTTCTCCTCGCGCACGGCGAGCAGCGGGTGCACCGACGGGTCGCAGCGCGCTGCCAGGTCGCGCAGCACGTGCGTCGCCTGGATCGCGAACGGCCGCGCGTTCAGGATGCGATCCTGCGACTTGCGCAGCCGCGAGGCCGCGATCATCTTCATCGCCTTGGTGATCTGCTGCGTCGACTTGACCGCGCGGATCCGGCGCCTGAGATCGATGAGTGATGGCATATCGGTCCTGGTGCCGGCGCTACGCTGCCGCCGTCTTCTTCGACGCCACGTAGTCCGCGCTGAATTCCTTCAGCGCCGCCGTCACGTCCGCCTTCAGCGCATCGTCGAACTGCTTCTTCTCGGCGAGCGTGCGCAGCAGCGTCGTCTTGCGCGTGTCGAAGTAGCGGTACATCTCCTGCTCGTAGTCGCCGACATGCTCCACGTCCACGGCGTCGAGGAAGCCGTTGGTCCCGGCGAAGATCATCAGCACCTGTTTCTCGACCGGGATCGGCCGGTACTGCGGCTGCTTCAGCACCTCGACGAGGCGGCGGCCCCGGTTGAGCTGGGCCTGCGTGGACTTGTCGAGGTCGCTGCCGAACTGGGCGAAGGCCGCCAGTTCGCGGAACTGCGCCATGTCGAGGCGCAGCGTACCTGCCACCTGGCGCATGGCCTTGACCTGCGCCGACCCGCCGACGCGCGACACGGAGTTGCCGACGTTGATCGCCGGGCGCACGCCCTGGTGGAAGAGGTCGGTCTCGAGGAAGATCTGGCCGTCCGTGATCGAGATGACGTTCGTCGGGATGTACGCCGACAGGTCGCCCGCCTGCGTCTCGATGATCGGCAGGGCCGTCAGCGAGCCGCCCCCGAGCTCCTTGCGCATCTTGGCCGCCCGCTCGAGCAGGCGCGAGTGCAGATAGAAGACGTCGCCCGGGTACGCTTCGCGGCCCGGCGGACGCCTCAGGAGCAGTGAGATCTCGCGGTAGGCCTGCGCGTGCTTCGAAAGGTCGTCGTAGACGCAGAGCGCGTGCCGGCCGTTGTCGCGGAAGTACTCACCCATCGTGCACGCCGCGTACGGGCTGATGTAGAGCATCGGCGCCGGGTCGGACGCGGCGGCGGCCACGATGATGCTGTACTCCATCGCGCCGGCTTCCTCGAGCGTCTTCACCACCTGCGCGATCGTCGACTGCTTCTGGCCGATCGCGTTGTAGATGCAGATGACGTCCTGGCCCTTCTGGTTGATGATCGTGTCGATCGCGATGGCCGTCTTGCCCGTCTGGCGGTCGCCGATGATCAGCTCGCGCTGGCCGCGGCCGATCGGCACCATCGCGTCGATGGCCTTGAGGCCGGTCTGAAGGGGCTCCTTGACTGGCGACCGGTCGACAACGCCCGGCGCGATGCGCTCGATGGGCGCGAACCGCTTCGAGACGATCGGGCCCTTGCCGTCCACCGGCTGGCCGAGCGAATTCACCACGCGGCCGACGACTTCCTCGCCCACCGGCACGGAGATGATGCGGCCGGTCCGCTTCACCTGGTCGCCTTCGCCGATGGCGTGATGCTCGCCGAGCAGCACGCAGCCCACGCTGTCCTCTTCGAGGTTCAGCGCGATGCCGAAGACGCCGTGCGGGAATTCCAGCATCTCGCCGGCCATCGTCTTGTCGACGCCATGGACCCGCGCGATGCCGTCGCCGACCGACACGACGGAGCCAACCTCGGACACGTCGACCTCGACGGCGTGGCTGCCAATCTGGTCGCGGATGATCTTGGTGATCTCTTCGGCTTTGATATTCATAAGTGCTTGATCTCTGCGCCTGTCCACGTCCCTACAGCGCTTGCTCCAGACGCTCCCGCATCTTCTCGAGCTGCCGCTTGATGCTGCCGTCGTACACCGTGCTGCCAATCTGCGTGACGACTCCACCGATGAGGTCCGGGTTGATCGCCGACGTCATCACCACCTTGCGGCCGGTGAGCGTGGCGAGCTCCGTTCCCAGCGCGGCCACGCGATCCGCCGGGATCGTCACCGCGGACGTGACCTGCGCGCGCACGACCTTCTGGTGGTCGAGCAGCCGGCTGCGATAGGCGTCCAGAAGATCCGGCAGCAGGACCAGGCGATCGCGGGTCGCCAGCAGCTGGAGCGTCTTTCTCACGACCGGGCTCAGGTCGAGCTTCAGGACCAGCGCGTCGACGATGGCGCGCTTCTTCGGCGCGGGCACGGACGGGTTGGTCATCACCCTCCAGAGATCGGCGTGCCCGGTGAAGACCTCAGCCGCGCCGGCGAGCTGCTGCTCGATCAGCACGGGGTCGGACTCGGCAATCGCCACGTCCAGAAGTGCGCGCGCGTAACGGTTCGCACTGGTTCGCTGTGTCATGCTATTTCGCGATCTGACCGACGTATCTGTCCACCAGCCGGAGCTGGTCGGCGCTCGTAATCGTCGTCTTGACGCGCGCGGAGGCGAGATCCACGGCCAGATCGGCCGCGTGCTTCGTCAGGTCGCGCTGGGCGATCCTGAGCTGCCACTCGATGTCGCGCGTGGCCTGTTCGAGCAGCCGCGCCCGCTCGCCCTCGGCGGCCTGGCGCATGCGCGCCTCTTCGGCGGCCACCTCGGCCGCGCCGGTCTTGCGCAACGCCTCGAGCTCGCCCGGCAGAGCCGCCAGTTTCTTGTCGACCTCGGCCAGTTGCGCGGCCGCCGACCGCTTCATGGCCGCGGCCTTCACGAGGTCGCCGCGGATTGTCGTGCCGCGATCCTTCAGGTAGCCAGCGATCGGCGAGCGCAGGAAGTAGACGAGCGTGCCGGCGAGAATGGCGAAGTTGAAGAGCTTCGCGATCATCTGTACGACGGGGTTGCCCTGCTCGCCCTCGGCGGTGTGTTCGCCGGCTTGAGGCGTATGTCCGCCCTGCGGCGGGGCCGCGTGCGCCGCGGAAGCCGGGGCCGGCTGCGCGTGTTGCGCCAGAGCCGGGGTCGGCACGCCGATTAAAATCACCGCAAGCGCCGCCGCCACAGTCAGGTTCAAGCCGAATCGCATGCGCAAAGTTCTGTCCTAGCTGGGGCGTCCAAGGACCTTGGTCGCGATGTCTCTGCCGAGTTGTTCGGCTTCCCTGTCGAGCGTGGCCCGCGCCTGATCCGTCTGGGCCTGAAGCGTCGCGCGAGCGTCTGCGAGCTGCGCGTCGACGTCAGACCGCGTCTTCGCCATGAGTTCGCCGCGGTAGGTGTCCGCGGCCTTCCGGCGCTCGTCCATCTGCTTGTAGATGTCCGCGCGGGCGGCGCCCAGGTTGGCGTCGAACTGGGCGGTGGCGGCCTGGGCCTTCGCGGCAGCGCTCTCCGCCAGCTCGATGGCAGACTTCACCGCCGTCTCGCGCTCGCGCATGACGCGCAGCAGGGGCTTGAACAGCACGCGGTCGAGCACGATCGCGAGCAAGAGGACCGCGAAAATGACAAAAATGACAGACAGGTTGGGAAGCACGCCTACGCCTCCGCTACGGCCCGACTTCGTACGCCAAAACATAGATTCTACATGGGATCCGCGCGCGAGGTCCAGAGGTCTGGCCCGACTGTAACAACCTCTCCCGTGCAAACTTCTCCCGGAGAGGTTTCCGGGAGTCTCTGCGTTTACACCGCTTCGGTGTGTCGCCTACAAGTTCCCTTCTGTCGCACCCAAGAACCTCTCCCGGAGAGGTTCTCACCCCCATCCCGCACGTAAGAACCGCTCCGGGAGAGGTTTCCGAAGACGACACACGTACGGCACGGTTGCGGCATCGACTGTGCAAGCAACCACGTCATGCCAAGACGCTTTCAGGGTGGTTCGGGCGGCGAGGTCTTCCACGTCATCAATCGGGGCGACCATCGGCAGACGTTGTTTTGGGAACCCTCGGATTTCGACGCATTCATCTTTGTATTGCGAGAGGCCTGTCTCAAGTGCGGCATGAGGGTCCTGGCGTACGTCCTGATGCCCAACCACTGGCACCTTGTCCTGTGGCCCGTCCACGATGGCGATCTAAGCAGGTTCATGGCCTGGCTCACAATGACGCATGCCTGTCGCTGGCAACGAATGCGTGGCCGGGTTGGTCAAGGACACGTCTACCAAGGGAGGTTCAAGGCCATTCCCGTCCAGAGCGATGGGCACCTCGTAACCGTCTGCGTCTATGTTGAGCGGAATCCGGTCCGGGCAGGACTCGTGACCGACGCTCGCGAATGGCGATGGAGCAGCGCATGCGACTCCGGCGATCCGTCTGCGGTTCGACTGGCTGCCTGGCCGACCGCGCGGCCGACAAATTGGCTCGAACAAATCAACCGCCCTGAGCAGGAAGCGGACCTCCGTCGCGTGCGTGAGTGCGTGCGCAGCAGCGCGCCGCTTGGATCGGACGTCTGGCTCGCGGCGACTATCGAGCGCTTCGGTTGGAGGACTGGGATTCGGCCCGGCGGGCGCCGCAGGACAAGTGGCTTGGTTCTTTGCGCCGACGCCAGGACCGCCGCCGCCGAGACCTCTCCGGCGACGATACCTCTCCGGGAGAGGTTTCTAGGGACCGGGCCATTATGATAGCATGATGTATTCAAATGATTACATGGTGGCATTGATGGTGCGAACACAGATTCAGTTGACGGAAACGCAGACTGGTCGGCTGAAGCGGCTGGCCGCTGAACGTGGCGTGTCGATGGCCGAGCTCGTCCGTGAAGGGGTCGATCGGGTCCTCGAGGCTGCGCCAGCGACTACGCAAGGCGACAAGATGCACAGGGCGATGCGGGCCTTTGGATCCTTCCACTCTGGCTTGAGTGACCTTGCGACGCGACATGATGGGGGGTTTGCGATGGCGGTGTCTCCGCGCGCCACGGTTTATCCGATCGCTCGCGCCGCACGTCCGCGCCGGGCTGCGAGGCATTCGTGACCGTATTCGTCGATACTTCCGCGTTTCTGGCGCTGCTCGATGCCGACGAGGCGCGCCACGCGGACGCCGTCGCGACATGGGAGCAACTGACGGAGCGCGCCATCCGGCTCACGACGACCAATTACGTCATCGTCGAGACGCTCGCTGTCGTGCAGAACCGACTCGGCTTGGGCGCGGTCCGTTCCTTCGTTCAGGACGTTCTCCCGGCGGTCGATCTTCTTCTTGTCGACGCCGAGTTGCACGACGCCGCCACGTCTGCCCTCTTGGCGGCAGGCCGGCGTCAACTGAGCTTGGTGGATTGCGCGAGCTTCTCGGTCATGAGACGGGAACGGCTGGAGCAGGCCTTTGCCTTCAATCGCCACTTTGCCGAACAGGGCTTCCGCCTCGGAGAGTCGGGAAAGTAGCCGAGGTCAAAGAACCTCTCCCGGAGAGGTTCGCATGATCGACGAAACCACGCCGCCCGAGAAACCTCTCCGGGAGAGGTTTCTCGGGCGGCGCTACCGCACCTGGATGTTCAGGCTGCCCTGGCGGGGGGCGGCGTCTCCCACGCGCACGGAGGCGATGCCGGCTCGGGCGAGGGCGCGATCGACGGCGGGCGCATGCTC
>JAPKZP010000103.1 GCA_026393735.1 Acidobacteriota bacterium | reverse complement strand
GGTGAAGTACCCGATCGTCCCGCGCAGTTCCGTGAACGCGGTCTGCGGCACTGCCGCCGCTCCTTGCGCCGGGGCCTGCGCCTGGGCGGCCTGGGCCAGCAGCGTCCGAAAATCGAGAGACGAGGCCGCAAGGGCCAGCGAGGACGAGGACAGGAACTGACGACGGCTCAGGGACATCGGTGTGTGCTCCGGTTTCTGGGGCCGGCTCCATTGTATCCAAACGCCGGTTGCGCCGCGATCCGTGTTTCTGCGAAGCTGCGGTCATGCTTGACGCCGATCCTGCCAGCCTCGAACTCAGCCCGGACACGATTCGCGCCCTCGGCGCCGATGTTATCGACCGCATCGTCGCGCACCTCGGCAGCCTCGACCGGCAGCCCGCGCGTGGGGATGTTCACGCCGAAGCGTTGTGCCGATCGATGCGAGAGCCTGTGCCCGAGCGCGGGACCGACGTCGGCCCGCTCCTGGATGCTCTCTTCAACGAGTGGATTCCACGGTCCTTCACCACGCCAGGACCCGGCTACCTCGCGTACATCCCCGGCGGCGGACTCTTCCCCGCGGCCCTGGCGGACTTCATCAGCGCGTCCACGAACCGCTACACCGGCGTGTGGATGGCCGCCCCGGCGCTCGTGCAGCTCGAGGCCAATGTGCTCGACTGGCTGCGCGTATGGATGTCGTTCCCCGACACGACGCGCGGCCTGTTGACGACGGGCGGTTCGATGGCGGTGTTCAACGCGATTGTCTGCGCCCGCGAACGTCTGCTCGGACCAGACATTCGCGACGGCGTCCTCTACACGTCGACCCAGGTTCATCATTCCGTCGTCAAGACGGCGAGGCTGGCGGGCATCCTGCCCGATCGCGTGCGCACCATTCCCGTCGACGGGGATTTCAGGATGAAGGTCGAGGCCCTGGCCGAAGCGGTGCGCGACGATCGCGCGCATGGCCTGCGCCCGTTCATGGTCGCTTCGACCGCCGGCACGACGAACACGGGCGCCGTCGATCCGCTCGACGCCATCGCCGATCTCTGCGCCGCCGAGGGGCTCTGGCATCACGTCGACGGCGCCTACGGGGCCTTCTTCCACATGTGCGAGGAGCTTCGGCCGCTCCTTCGCGGGTTGCCGCGCGCGGACTCGCTCACGCTCGATCCGCACAAGGGGCTGTTCATTCCCTACGGGACGGGCGCGCTGCTCGTGCGAGACGGTTCCGCTCTTCGCGACGCGCACGCCGCGACGGCAGGCTACCTGCCCGGCACGCCCGATCCGGACGAGTTCTACGATCCCAGCCAGTACGGGCCGGATCTCTCGCGTGGATTCCAGGGCCTCCGCGTCTGGCTCTGCATCAAAGTCTTCGGCGCTGCGCGATTCCGCGCGGCCCTTGCGGAGAAGCGCGCGCTGGCCGTCGACGCCGCCGCACGTATCGCCGCGGTGCCGGGCATTGCGATGGTCGCGCCTCCGCAGTTGTCGCTGTTTGCGTTTCACCTGACGTGGCCAGGCGCTGCGCGCGAAGACGAGAATGCGGCCACGACTGAGTTGATCGAGCGTGTGACCGCCCGGGGCCGGGTGATGCTCACCGGCTGCACGGTCGACGGCCGTTTCCTCGCGCGGGTCTGCGTGCTCAGCTTCCGCACGCGGCAGCCGCGCATCGACGCGTGCGTGGACGACGTGGCGGCGGAGACGGCCGCACTTGTCGCCTACTTCGCCACGATCCGCGCGGCGAACCCGCCACCCGGCGCGAGGTGAATATGGAGGCGTTCCTGCGCGGTCACCGCGCGTCTCTCGCGCGCGTAGTCCACGCCGGCGCG
>JAPKZP010000492.1 GCA_026393735.1 Acidobacteriota bacterium | reverse complement strand
TGTCGCGATTCCTGAAAATGCCAATGTCATCATCGGCCAGAGCCACTTCATCAAGACGGTGGAGGATCTCTACGAGATCATGGTGACGAGCGTGCCCCAGGCAGTCTTCGGCCTCGCGTTCAACGAGGCTTCCGGGGCCTGCCTCGTGCGCGCCGACGGCAACGACGACGGCCTGAGAGACCTCGCAGTCGAGACGGCGCAGGCCATCGCCGCCGGGCATGTCTTCGTGCTGTTCCTGCGCAACGCGTACCCGATCAACGTGCTCAACCGCATCAAGGACTGCCCCGAAGTCTGCCGGGTCTTCTGCGCGACGGCCAACGCCCTCCAGATAGTGGTCGCGGAATCCGACCAGGGCCGTGGCATTGTCGGCGTCATCGACGGGTCCTCGCCCAAGGGCGTCGAGCAGCCGGCGGACCGCGACTGGCGGGTAGGCTTCCTCCGCAAGATCGGCTACAAGCGCTGACCAGCACCCCACGTTCCGTATCCAGCATCCCGACCATCCTCGCGTCGTGCCCGCGCCGGCGGGCACTCAGTCTGGATTCCCGCATGCGCGGGAATGACACATGAGCCAAACCCCGAATCCTCTATCTTGAGTCCCGAGTCCCGAATCCCGAACGCCGAACCCCGAAGCCTGAATCCCGAGTAGAATCTCTCCAATGCGTTCCAGACTCTTCATCGCCATCGCCGCCATCTGCATCGTGTTCATCGTTGCCGCCGTCGGTTCCGTCGCCCAGCGCGGTCCGGCTCTGCCCGCGTTGCCCGGCAGCCTGGGCAAGGGTGTGACGCTCCTGCCGAACGGATGGAAGATCCAGCCCGCCGGCCGGCACATCATGGTGGGCGACCTGCCGCTGGCGATGATCGAGTCGCCCGACGGCAGTTCCCTGATCATCACGAACAACGGCTACGCCAAGCCCACGCTGACCGTCGTGGACCTGACGCGGGGGTACGTCGCATCGAAGACACCGCTCGAGCACGCGTGGCTGGGACTTGCGTGGCACCCGGACGGGCGGCGCGTGTACTCCTCGGGAGCCGGCCAGACGACGGTGAACGAGTTCTACTTCGCAGCCAACAAGCTCAGTACCGGCGCCGTGTATGCCCTGGGTCGCGACACGCAGCGCCCGACGCCGGGCATCAACCGGCCGGAACCCGTCGAGCAGAGTTTTGTCGGCGGCATTGCCATCGCGCCCAACGGCCGCTTCGTCTACGCGGTGCACGTGCTTGGTGAAGCCGTCACGATGGTGGACCTGAAGTCGGGGCTGGTCCGAGAGACCGTCGACGTCGGCGCGGAACCCTACACATGCCTGGTGTCGCCGGACGGGAAGACGGTCTATGTCTCAGTCTGGGGCGGCGCGAAGGTGCTGGCGTTCGACGCGGCCACCCTCGTCAAGCGGGGCGAGGTCGTCGTCGGCGAACATCCCAACGCCATGGTTGTCTCGAAGGACGGCGCACGCCTGTTCGTGGCCTGCGCCAACACCAACACCGTGTGGGTGATTGCCCTGGCGACGATGTCGGCGAAGGAACAAATCTCGATCGCGCTCTTCCCGGGGACGCCGCCCGGCTCGACGCCCAACAGCGTCGCGCTGTCACCGGACGGCAAACGCCTGCTCGTGGCGAACGCCGACAACAACACGGTGGCGGTCGTGGACGTCAGCGACGCTGCCAGGAGCGTGGTCGAAGGCTTCATCCCGACCGGGTGGTACCCGACGGCGGCACAGTTCAGCAAGGACGGGTCGCGGATCTTCGTGTTGAGCGGCAAGGGACTGACCTCGAGCGCCAATCCGCGGAGCGCGCAGAACGGCGGGGAGCGGTTTGAGGGAGAGTACAGCGGAGCCATACTGCAGGGATCGCTGTCGATCCGGCCGACGCCGGACGCGGCCACGCTGCAGGCGATGACGAAGACGGTCTACAGCCTGACGCCGCTCACCGAGGCCACGATCCTCGCGCCGGCGTCGGCGCCCGTCGCCTCGCCAATCCCGCGCAAGGTGGGCGACGCGTCGCCGATCAAGCACGTGTTCTACATCATCCGCGAGAACCGCACCTACGATCAGATCCTCGGCGACCTCGAACGCGGGAACGGCGATCCGAACCTCTGTCTCTTCGGCGACGAGATCACGCCCAACGCGCACGCGCTGGCCCGCGAGTTCGTCCTGTTCGACAACTTCTATGTCGACGCGGAAGTCAGCTACGACGGCCACGCGTACTCGACCGGAGCGTATGCGACGGACTTTGTCGAGAAGATCTGGCCCACCAACTACGCCAGTCGCGGCGCCCGCTACATGAGCGAAGGCGGGGGCAAGATGCGCAACGCGTATGGCAACGTCGCCGCGCCGATGAACGGGTACATCTGGGATGCGTGCACGCGCGCCGGCGCGAGCGTGCGGAGCTACGGCGAGTTCGTCGACCGCGGCGTCGGCATGGCGGGCGAGCCGGCGGCGGCGCCTGGCCATGTCGTGCCGACGGTGCCCGGGCTCAAGGGTCTCGTGCACCCGACCTATCCGCCGTACGACCTGAGCATCCCCGACGCGAAGCGCGTCGACATCTGGCTCGAGGAGTTCAGGCAGTTCGAACAGAACGGCAAACTGCCGGGGTTGAGCATCATCCGCCTGGGCGGCGACCACACGGCCGGCACCCGCGCCGGTTACCCGACCCCGCGGGCCATGATCGCCGAAAACGACGCCGCCCTCGGGCGCATCGTCGAAGCGGTCACCAACAGCCCGTACTGGAAGGAATCGGCCATCTTCATCCTCGAGGACGATGCCCAGGGAGTCCTGCGCACGATGGAACTCATCCTGGGCGCGAAGCCGATGAGCCAGTACGACGCAGCCGCGACGCCGATGTACAACGCGTTCCAGACCACCCCGGTCCTCACGCCGTTCAAGGCGCGACCCGCCCGCATCGACGTCAGGGAGATGAACGCCGCGAATGCCTGGGGCGCGGCCGCCTCGGCGCGGATGTACCTGGCAGAGGCGGACCTCGCACCGGAACTCGAGTTGAACGAGATCATCTGGAAGTCCGTCCGGGGCGCGGCCAGCCCCATGCCGCCGCCCGTCCGGGCCGCGTTCGTGCGCGGGATGCCGGCGGCCGACGGCGACGACGATGATGATGAGCCGGTGCGCCGGACGCCCCGGTAGCGGGGCCTTGCTCTCGTCTGGCAGACGGTGGGCGTACAGAAGAATAGCCCACCGTCTGATTCCCCAACGGCAACGGGCCCCCATCCGTTACCGTCAAAGCCCAGCCGGTGGGCTAACGACTCTATCATTAGCAAGCGGAATGCCAGCCCGCGAAGCCAGCGCCCTCCTCGTTTTCAGGCCATATTCTGCAAGTCACTCGGCATGCTGATGTTCTGGGCCCATCGGATTTCCGGCGGCTGCCGGAAACCCT
>JAPKZP010000418.1 GCA_026393735.1 Acidobacteriota bacterium | reverse complement strand
GAATGGCCGTGTCGGGCTCGCCCGTCATCAGGTCGTGCGTCAGGCGGCCGACCGCCTCGAGTTCTTGCGCCAGCGCGTCCAGGTGCACGGCCGCGTCTCTGAAGAGGCCGAAGTGCGTGACGAAGACCGCCGCCGGCTGCCACGCCCGCAGGCGCGCGAGGCTCTCGCGCCACGCCGGCAGGTCGATGTCTGGAGGAGGCGTCGGCGGCAGCACGTACGGACTCTCGCCCACGCGGATGCCGCCGGTGTCACCGGCGAACACGGTGCCCGAACGCCGATCGTGATAGCAGAGGTGGTGTGACGCGTGGCCCCTGGTGCTGGCGACGTCGATCGCTGCCCCGCCGAACGACAGCACCTCGCCGTCCTTGGGCACGTACACGTTACCCGCAGGCACGACGGCGAACTCGCCCCACAACCGATCCATGTCGGCACCGTACAGGCGCTGCGCGCTCGCCAGCAGCTTCGACGGGTCGACCAGGTGCGGCGCGCCGCGCTCGTGCACGAAGACTTTCAGGTGCGGGTACCGGCGCACGAGGGTCCCGGTGGCGCCGGCGTGGTCCAGGTGAATGTGCGTCAGCAGCAGACCGTGCAGATCGGGCGGGCCGATCCCCATGTCGGCGAGCGCCTGCTCGAGGCGGCCAAGGCAACTCGCCGGGCCGGGGTCGACCAGGAGCACACCCGCCGGCGTGGCCACGACACCGGTCGCAATCTTCCGGGGCCGGCCCAGGAACATCAGGTCGATGGTGTCGGGCCAGGTTGAGCGCTCAGCCATCACGACGATCTCCGCGGGGCAGCGGGGGCATTGTACTTGAACACATCCCGATTGCTCGGCCGGACGGTATACTTCAGACAGATGGCAGACGACCGGCCGAAGACCGATCGGACCGTGCTGGAGAAGACCCGCACGGAGACACGGGAACCCGAGCTGTTCCACGTGCTCCTCCTGAATGACGACTACACGACGATGGAGTTCGTGGTCCAGGTCCTCGAAACGGTCTTCAACAAGGGGCCGGCCGAGGCGTTCCGCATCATGATGCACGTCCACACGCAGGGACAGGGGCTGTGCGGCACCTATCCCTGGGATATCGCGGAGACCAAGGTGGCGACGGTGCACGAACTGGCGCAGGACAGCGGCTTCCCGCTGCGCGCCGTCATCGAGAAGCCCTGATCGCTATACTGTAACCGAACCTCGAGAAAGGACCGTCCCGTGTTCAGCACGTCGGTTGAGATGCTCCTGCACGTCACCTACCGCGAGGCCGTCTCGCGGCGCCATGCGCACTTGACGCTCGAGCACCTGCTCTACGTGATGGCCCACGACATCGAAGGCGAGAAGATCCTGGCCTCGTGCGGCGTCGATCTGGCGCGCATCCGGAAGGAGCTCGACGCGTTCCTGCGCGAACGCATCGAGCAGCTGCCCATCGGGTCCGACAAGGAACCCGAGCAGACACTCGCGTTCCGGCGCACGCTGCAGACGGCGGTCCTCCACGTGCAGAGTGCCGGGCGTGAAGAAGTCCGGGCGGGCGATGTGCTGGCGGCGCTCATGCAGCAGGCCCGCTCCTACGCCGCGACCCTGCTCGGCGCCCACGGCGTGACGCGCCTCGACATCCTCAACTACATCACGCACGGGATCGCCAAGACGCCGCAGGTGCCCGGCGCGGCGCCGGCGGAGGGTCAGGAGCCGTCGGGCGACGGCTCGGCGCCCCAGGGCGACGACGATGCGCCGCCCACCGCGACGGACCCGCTGACGGCGTACGCCATCAACCTCACCGACCGCGCGCGCGCCGGCAAGCTCGATCCGCTCGTCGGACGAACCGTCGAGCTGAAACGCACGATGGAGATTCTCTGCCGGCGCCGCAAGAACAACCCGGTCTTCGTGGGCGACGCGGGCGTCGGCAAGACGGCGCTGGCCGAGGGGCTCGCCCAGCGCCTGCTCGACGACGATGTGCCGGAGATCCTCAAGGGCGCGGAGGTCTTTTCGCTCGACACCGCCGCCCTGCTGGCCGGCACACGCTTCCGCGGCGATTTCGAGGAGCGGTTCAAGGCGGTGATGACGGCGCTCGCGGCCAAGCCGCTGCCGATTCTCTTCATCGACGAAATCCACGCGACGGTCGGCGCCGGCGCGACGACGGGCGGCACGCTCGACCTGGCGACACTCATCAAACCGGTTCTCACGGCGGGCGAATTGCGGATGGTCGGATCGACGACCTTCGAGGATTTCAAACACATCGAGAAGGACCGGGCGCTCTCGCGCCGCCTCCAGAGGACCGGGCGCTCTCGCGCCGCCTCCAGAAGGTCGTGGTCGACGAGCCGACGATCGAGGAATCGGTCCAGATCCTACGAGGCCTGCGGTCGCGCTACGAGGAACACCACCACGTGCGCTACGCCGATGCGGCGCTCGACGCGGCGGCGAAACTGGTCAAGCGCCACTTGCGCGACTACAAGCTGCCCGACAGCGCCATCTACCTGATCGACGAAGCCGGGGCGCGGCTCCGCATGCAGGCCCTCGGGCCTGGCGAGGATGCCGACACGCCCCGCGCGGTCTCGACCGACGACATCGAGCTCGTCGTCGCGCGGATGGCGCGGATCCCGGAGAAGCAGGCCAGCGCGTCCGATCGCGAACGCCTCCGCACGATCGAGGATGCCCTGCAGCGCGTCGTGTTCGGCCAGGACGACGCCGTGAAACAGGTGGCGTCTGCCATCAAGCGATCCCGCGCGGGGCTGGGCCAGCCCGATCGGCCGGCCGGGTGCTTCCTGTTCACGGGACCGACCGGCGTCGGCAAGACCGAGCTCGCCAAGCAGCTCGCGATTCACCTCGGCAACGAGTTCGTGCGCTTCGACATGTCGGAGTACATGGAGAAGCACGCCGTGGCGCGCCTGATCGGCGCGCCGCCGGGGTACGTCGGATTCGAACAGGGCGGGCTGCTCGTCGATGCCGTGCGGATGCATCCGTACGCGGTCGTCCTGATGGATGAGATCGAGAAGGCGCACCCCGACGTCTACAACATCCTCCTGCAGGTGATGGATCACGCCACCCTGACCGACAATACCGGCCGGAAGGCGGATTTCCGGCAGGTGGTGCTCATCCTGACCTCGAACGCGGGATCGCGGGAGATGAACTCGGCGCTCATCGGGTTCGGCACTTCGAACACGACCGGCGCACGCAACAAGGCAACGAGACTGCGCGCGAAGGAAGCGGTCGAGCGCGTCTTCAGCCCGGAATTCCGCAACCGCCTCGATGCCATCGTCAACTTCCAGTCGCTGTCGCCGGCGGTGATGGAGACGATCGTCGAGAAGTTCATCCTGCAGCTCGAGTCGCAGCTGAGCGAACGGCGTGTGGCCATCGCGCTCGAGCCGGCGGCACGCGCGTGGCTGGCGGCGAAGGGCTACGATCCGCTCTACGGCGCCCGGCCTCTGGCCCGGGTCATTCAAAGCGAGGTGCGGGACCGGCTGACTGACGAGATTCTGTTCGGAGCGCTGGAACAGGGCGGCACCGTCAGCATCGGCCTCGCCGACGATCGGCTGACCTTTACCTGCACGTCGACGGCACCGGCGACTGGCGGCACGACTCCCGCGCCGGCGACTGTCTGAGCGCCGCGAGCCCATGCGAGGACCGAAGGTGGCTGGGATGGACGACGAGACCACGGAGCGCGATGGAACAGCCGGCCCTGCGCCGGCGGGACTCCCGAAGGGCCCATCGGAGCCGCGTGAGGAGAACATCCGCGTGCTCGATCGGCGATGGTGGGCGCGGGCCAAGTCCGACGACGCCGGCGAGTCCAGCGCCTCCGACTCCGACAAGCCCAGCTACGTACGCGAACTCGAACAGCGCCTCGCGGCCAAAGACGACGAGTTGCGCGCGACGATTACCCGCTACCGCGAGGCCAACACCGAGTTCGAACAGGCGCGCGTCCGGTTCCGCCGCGACGTGGCCAAGGACGTCGAGCGCGGCAGGCGCGCCATTCTCGCGG
>JAPKZP010000108.1 GCA_026393735.1 Acidobacteriota bacterium | reverse complement strand
TGCAGTAGCAGTAGTACGCGTGGCCCTCGCGCACGAGCCGGTCGCCCATCTCGCGGTAGCGCTCCAGCCTCTGCGACTGGAAGTACGGCCCGTGCGGCCCGCCGACGTCCGGCCCTTCGTCCCAGTCGAGGCCCAGCCATCGCATCCCGTCGAGGATGCCTTCGACCTTGTCCCACGACGACCGCTCGACATCGGTGTCCTCGATGCGCAGCACGAACGTGCCGCCCGTTCTGCGGGCGTACAGCCAGTTGAACAGGGCCGTCCGGGCCCCCCCGACATGGAGATAGCCGGTCGGCGACGGGGCAAATCGGAGTCGTGGAGAATTCATGGAAGGGAATATGGCGGTGAGGCAGGGATTCGAACCCTGGATACGAGTTTTAAGCCCGTATAACGGTTTAGCAAACCGCCGCCTTCAGCCTCTCGGCCACCTCACCGCGATGCGACGACTGTGGCGGCCAGGCCCGGAGGATCGGGCCAGGGCCGCCAGCAGGCCTGAACGACTAGAATACCCTACTTCTTCGACTTCTTGGCCTTCTTGACGGCCTTCTTCGCCTTCTTGGCGACCTTCTTCGCGATCTTCTTCGCCGCCTTGGCCGCCTTCTTCACGGCCTTCTTGGTCGGCTTGTTCGCGACCTTCTTGCCGACTTTCTTCACAGGCTTCTTGGCCTTCTTGGCGGGCTTGGCCGCTTTCTTGGCGGCCTTCTTGGCCTTCTTGACAACTTTCTTGGCGGCCTTCTTCACCGCCTTCTTGGTCGCCGGCTTGGCGGCCGGCTTCGGAGCTGGCGCTGCGACGGGCGCGGCAGCCGGTTTCACGATCGGCTTCTGGGCCTTGGGCTTCGCCTTCGGCTTGGGCGGCGCAGCCGGAGCGGGGGCCGGGGCGACGGCCGGGGCCGGGGCGGGCGGGGCTGGCGGCGCGGGTGTTGGGTCAGGCGCAGCTTCGACAGCTTGTGGTACGACGGGGATCATCTCGTCAGACATGCGGCTCCTCCACGAAACATCGACCATCCGCGGCGCGGATTTCGCTCACGCGCAGTATAGGAGCGTGGTCCGCGAGCCGCCAGACGGAATCCGCTGCCGCAAGACGGATTTCGCTGATTCTTCACGGATCGTGTTAATCTCGCGCCCCTTCGCGGCGTTATGACCGGTAGCACCCCGATCCGGGGCGCGTCAGGAGAACGGTTATGAATGCCAACGCGATTGAAATGCTGATCCCGATGGTCGTGAGCGTCGGGTTCTTCTCGCTCATCGGCTGGATCGTGTTCGTGTTCGTCGACGGCAGGCGGCGGCGCGAGCAACTGAAGGCCCTGACGGAGTTTCACGGGAAATTCCTGGAAAAGATGAGTTCGACGACGGAGTTCGGCGCCTTCCTCGAGACCGACGGCGGCAAGCAATTCCTGAAGGTGCTGTCGGTCGAGGGCCCCGGCGCCAAGACCCGTATCGTGCAGGGCACCGAGCGCGGCATCCTGTGTCTCACGATCGGCCTGGCCCTCCTGCTGCTCGGGTGGGCGTTCCACGATCTGCGCGATGGCTTTATCATCATCGGGGCCATCGTGACGGCCTGCGGCGTCGGCAACCTGCTCTCGTGCGGCGCGTCGTTCGGGTTGTCGAAGACCCTCGGTCTCATCGGCAGCGACGATGATCCGGGGCGGCGGTAGGACACGCGGCGAGTGGGGATGGCGGCCATGGCTGACCTCGCTGCGGTCATCCGGGTGGAGGACGTGAGCGCACACACCGACGCGGGCGCACGCGCCGAACTCCTGAGCGAGGCGGAGTTCCAGGATCTCTACCGCACGCACGGGCGCGCGCTGTGGGCCTATCTCTACCGGCTGACGGGCAACACGGCCGACGCCGACGATCTGCTGCAGGAGGCCTATTGCCGCCTGCTCGCCACCCCGCTGGCCACGCGCGAAGACACGCAGCTCCGGGCGTATCTCTTCCGCGTGGCCACCAACGCCGCCACGGATCTGTGGCGCCGCGGCGGCCGCGGCTCGCGACGGACAGAACCGCTCACGAACGACGTGGCGGCCGTGCGTGACCACGGAGACGCCGTCGCGCTGTCGCAGGACATGGCGCGAACGTTCCGGGAACTCAAGCCGCAGGAACGCGTCCTGCTGTGGCTCGCCCACGTCGAGGGAACCGGCCACGCGGAGATCGCCAGCACACTGGGCCTGAAGGCCGCGAGCGTGCCCGTGCTCCTGTTCCGGGCGCGCCGCAAGCTCGCCGATCTCATTCGCAAGAAGGGCTTCGGCCCGGGAGCACGGTAATGTCGCGCCGCCTGTGCGAACACGAACCCGATATCCTCACCGCCGCCGTGGCCGGGCGCCAGCAGCCGGCGGGTGCGCTGGCGCACCTCGCGTCCTGCCCGTCCTGCCGGGATGCCGTGGCGACGGCGGCCTGGATGCAGCGCATGGCCGACGGATCGGGCGACGGGCACGCCCTGCCCGACCCCGCCGTGATCTGGTGGAAAGCCCAGCTGCTGCGTCGATGGGAAGCGGAACGCCGCGCCGTGGCGCCGATCGAGCGGATGCACTGGGTGGAGCTCGTGGCGGGCCTGGCCAGTTTCGGCGTCTTTCTCGTGTGGCAGTGGTCCGGTCTCGTGAATGTGCTGTCTCTCCTGAACCCGCTCTCGCTCGCCGCACGGTCGGCGTCGGCGTCGAGCGCCACGAGCCCGCTCGTGCTCGTGCTCGTGCTGGGCGGCACGCTGGCCCTCGGCGGCATGATCTTCGCCGGTCTCCACCGGAGAATCACGCAGCACTGAGAAAAGTCTGTATCCTTCTCCCATGCGCCCGCTCAAGATCGGCATCAGCGGCGTCCGGGGGATCGTCGGCGAGACTCTCACCCCAGAACTCATCGTCGCGTTCGCGCAGGCCTTCGGCACGTACCTCGATTCCGGCCGCGTGCTGGTCTGCCGCGACACGCGGCCGTCCGGCCCGATGGTCCGCGCCGCGGTGGTGTCCGGCCTGCTCGCCGCCGGCTGCGACGTCGTCGACCTCGGCGTGTGCCCGACGCCGTCGCTGCAACTGGCCGTCGCCTGGCTCGGGGCGCAGGGCGGCATCTCGATCACGGGCGGCCACAATCCCGCCGCATGGAACGCGCTGAAGTTCGTCCGCGGCGACGGGCTGTACCTCAACACCACCCAGGCCGAAGAACTCCTCGACATCGTCCACCAGGGTGAGTTCGAAAAGGCGACGTGGGATCGCATCCGGACGACGGTCGCCGACGAGGACGCGCTGGCGCATCATCTCGACGTGCTGGCGCGCGCGTTCGACGGCGACGCGATCCGCGCCCGCGGGTTGCGCGTCGCTGTCGACTGCTGCAACGGATCGAGCGCGCTTCTCGCGCCGCGGTGGCTGGCGTCGCTGGGCTGCACCGTGCTGGCGATCAACGACGACCCGACGGCGCCGTTTCCTCACCGCCCTGAGCCGAAGCCCGAGACGATGGCGCAGTTGAAGGCGGTGGTGCGGGCGGGCGGTGCGGACCTCGGATTCGCTCATGATGCGGACGGCGAGCGGCTCGGTCTCGTCACCGCCGAGGGGGTTGCGCTCTCCGAGGAACGCACGCTCACCCTGGCGGCGGCGATCGTCCTGGCGCAGACGCCCGGGGTGGTCGTGACGAACATCTCCACCACGAAGGCCGTAGACGATGTGGCGAAGCGACTAGGCGGGACGGTTGTCCGGACGCCCGTCGGCCAGTCGTACGTGTCGGAAGCCATGCTCGAGCACAACGCCGTGATTGGCGGCGAAGGCAACGGCGGCGTGGCCGTGCCCCGCGTGTTGTGCTCGCATGACGCGGCCTCCGCACAGGGCCTGATCCTCGAGCACCTGGCGCGCACCGGGGCGTCGCTCCAGGCGCTGGTCGACGCGCTGCCGGTGTATCACATGGTGAAGCATGACTTCGCGGTGAAGCCGAGCGCGCTGTACTCAGTGCTGCAGGGGTTCCGCGACGAGGTCGAGCGGGAGTCGCTGACGGCGGATGTGGCCGACGGCATCCTCGTGTCGTGGCCGGACGGGTGGGCGCACGTGCGGGCCTCGCAGACCGAATCGATGATTCGCGTGATCGCAGAGGCCGACAGCGCCGCGCGCGCGCGCGACCTGGTCGACTGGGCCCGCGACCGGCTGAAAGGTTAGGTCTGGGATCACATGCGCGCGATACCGACTCTTAAGATCAGCATCTCGGGCGTGCGGGGCGTGGTGGGCGATTCGCTTACCCCGTCGCTGCTTGCGCGGTTCGCGCAGGCGTTCGGCACGCACACCGGGTCCGGCACGGTCGTTGTCGGACGCGACACGCGCACGTCGGGCGAAATGGTGCGCCAGGCCGTCGTCTCGGGCCTCCTGTCGAGCGGGTGCCGCGTCATCGATCTCGATATCTGCCCCGTGCCCACGGTTCAACTGGCTGTGCGGCACCGGCGCGCGCAGGGCGGCATTGCCATCACCGCCAGCCACAACCCCGCCGAGTGGAACGCGCTGAAATTCGTCGGGCCCGACGGCCTGTTCCTCGGCGCGGGCACGGCGCGCGAGCTGCTCGACATCTACCACCAGGGTGAGTACGTGAAAGTGGCGGGTTCGGAGATGCGGTCGGTCGAGCGCATGACCGACGGTCTCGACCTGCATCTCAAGGCGATTCTCGACGGCGTGGGGCCGCTGCCCTTGCACGCGCGCCGTCTGCGCGTGGCCCTCGACGCGTGTAACGGCGCCGGTGCCCTGCTGGCGCCGCGGCTGCTCGATGCGCTCGGCGTCGATGTTGTGCCCATCAACGTCACGCCCGACGGCCTGTTCCCGCGTCCCGCCGAACCGCTCCCGGAGAACCTCGGCGCGCTGTGCGACGCGGTCCGCGCTCATCACTGCGATGTCGGGTTCGCGCAGGACATGGACGCCGATCGCCAGGCTGTTGTCTCCGAGCACGGGGAGGCCATCGGCGAGGACTACACGCTCGTGCTCGCCACGTGGCACGTCCTCGGCCGCGAGCAGGGCCCGGTCGTTGCGAATCTCTCGACGACGGCAGCTCTCGATGAGATCGCGAAGCGCTTCGGCTGCCCGCTTGTGCGCACCAAGATCGGCGAGGCCAACGTGACCGAGCGCATGCGATCGGAACATGCGGTGATCGGCGGCGAGGGCAACGGCGGCGTCATCTACCCGCGCATCAACTTTGCGCGGGACAGCCACGTGGGGATGGCGCTCATCCTCCATCTGCTGGTGTCGTCGGGCAAGACGGTGTCTGAGTTGGTCGCCGACCTCCCGCCGTTGTGCATGGTGAAGGAAAAGCTCACCTGTCCGTCGAACAGGATTCCCCTCGTCCTGCGCATGGTGAGGCGCGAGTTCGCGCACCTGCCGATGGACACCCGAGACGGCGTCAAGGTGATGCTCCCCGAGGGCTGGTTCCACGTCCGCGGCTCCAACACCGAGCCCATCGTGCGCGTCGTCGCCGAAGCGGGATCGCCCGCCGATGTCCGCCGCGTGGTGGACGATGTGTTCGGGCGCGTGGAGCGGGTGGTGCGAGGCGCATAATGGTGGGGTGCCCCCCCTGACGCGCCGGCGCCTTCAGGCTGAGCTGATGGATCAGCCAGGCCTGGATGTCCGCGAGCATCGACTTGCCCTCACGGCGCTCGGCCGCGCGAATGTCGTCAGCTTCACCGGCGCCACGCTCTGGGGTCCTGTCCGCGAGTTGTCTTCCTGCATCTCCGACCGGCCGTTTCGCATTCTGGACATCGCGTGCGGCGGCGGCCACGTCGTGACGGCTCTCGCCCGGCGTGCGGTTCGTGACGGCGTCGATGTCGACATCGTCGCGTGCGATCTCAGCCTCGTCGCCATTGACTACGCCAGAGCCGCGGCGGCGAATGCCCGCGTCACACGGGTACGCTTCGTCCAGGCCGACGCGCTGCGCGGCCCGATGCCGGCCGATGCCGACGTCGTGCTGTGCTCGTTGTTCCTGCATCACCTGACAGACGACGAAGCCGTGGCACTGCTGGAGGGGATGGCTGCGGTCGCGCGGCACATGGTGGTGGTGTCGGATCTGCGGCGATCGCGCCTCGGGTACCTGTTCGCGTGGGTGGGGTGCCGCCTGCTGTCGCGTTCACGCGTGTTCCACGCGGATGGCACGCGGTCGGTTGAAGCCGCGTTCACTGCCGGCGAGGCGCGCTCGCTCGCCGAGCGTGCGGGACTGACGGGCGCGAAGGTCACGAAGAACTGGCCCGAACGATGGATGCTGACCTGGCGACGCCCGGCATGACCGTGAACTGGGACGCCGTTGTCGTTGGCGCCGGTCCGGCCGGAGCATTGTCTGCGCTGCTCCTGGCGCGCGCTGGCGTGCGCGTGCTGCTGGTCGAGCGCAAGGGATTTCCGCGCGCGAAGGTGTGTGGCGGATGTCTCAACGCTCAGGCGTTGGAGGTGTTCGAGCGCGTCGGGGTGATCGATCGCGTGCGTGGTCTGGGCGGGACACCGGTGCAGGCGATCCAACTGCATCACGGGTCGCGCGTGGCGCGCATCGAACTTCCCGGGGGCCTCGCCGTCTCGCGGTCGGCGCTCGATGCCGAACTGATGCGCGCGGCGGCAGAGGCCGGGGCCCACGTGGTGACCGAGACGACGGGGCTGGTCGTTCCGGATGGCGACGCGCCGGCACACGAGGCTCCCCGTCGCGTGCTGCTGCGTCGTGCGCACGGCCAGGAGACGTCTGTCACCGCCCGCGCGGTTGTCGTCGCTGACGGACTTGCGCACAGTTCGCTGCGCGACGGCCCGGATACGCAATCGGAAGTGGCGCGGCACGCGCGCATTGGCGTCGGCGCGCTTGCCCCTCCGGGAGCATTGCCGGTCGCGCGCGGCGCCATCACGATGGCCGTCGGCCGGCACGGGTACGTCGGCGCCATCGAGGTCGAAGCCGGGCGCATCAACATCGCGGCGGCCCTCGATGCGGCGTTCCTTCGCGCCTATGTGAGCCCGGGCCTGGCCGTCGCGACGATCCTTCGAGGCGCCGGGCTGGTGACACGCTCTGACGTGGAAGGTTTGGAGTGGCTCGGCACCGTCCCGCTCACGCGCCGCCTTCGGCGGCCCGCGGCGCGGCGGGTCTTTGTCGTCGGAGATGCCGCCGGCTATGTCGAGCCGTTCACGGGCGAGGGCATGGCGTGGGCGCTCGCCGGCGCGGAAGGCGTGGTTCCGCTGGTCCGGCGTGCGATCGAGGCCTGGGACGAAGACCTCGGGCGCGTGTGGATTGACACGCACGATCGCCTCGTCGGGCGCGAGCAGCGCTGGTGTCGCTTCGTTGCATGGGCCGTGCGTGTGCCTGTCGGCATCGCGCCGCTGACGGCGCTCCTCGGCCGTTACCCATGGCTCGCCCGGCCGGTGCTGTCGCACCTCGCGCCGCGCGCCGCTTCGCACAAGGACTGACGTCATGCCGTTCTTCGTCCAGGGCATTGGAACCGCTTCTCCGCCCTGCGCGGTTTCGCAGGAGCATGCCGCCGGCATGGCGCAGCAGTTCGGGTGCACCACGGACGAGCAGCTCCGCCAGTTGAAGGCGCTTTATCGCATGACGCGGGTGAAGACGCGTCACAGCGTGGTGCTCGAATCCGGAAGCGCCGCCGGTTGGCCACAGCAGTCGTTCTTCCCGCCGATGCGCGATGCGTCCGATAGGGGGCCGACCACCGCCGAACGCATGGCGCGGTACGAACGGGACGCTCCGGCGCTCGGCGCACAGGCGGCCCTGGCGGCGCTGGCCGATGCCGGCCGGCAGCCATCCGACATCACGCACGTCGTGAGCGTGTCGTGCACGGGATTCGCCGCGCCGAATTTCGACCTGGGCCTCGTGCGCGCGCTCGACCTGCCCTGGACCGTCGCGCGGACGCACGTGGGGTTCATGGGATGCCACGGCGCGTTGAACGGCCTGCGCGTGGCGCGGGCGTACGCCGACAGCATGCCGGAGTCGTGCGTGCTGGTGTGCGCGGTGGAGTTGTGCAGCCTGCACTATCAATACGGCTGGCAGGGCGACTGGCTGGTCTCGAATGCCATCTTCGCCGATGGCGCCGCCGCGATCGTGGGATCCGGCACCCCGCCCTCCGGTTCGCCGGCGTGGGAACTTCGCAGCAACGGTTCGTCGCTGCTCGAAGACTCGGCCGAGCTGATGTCCTGGCGAATCGGGAATCACGGATTCGAGATGTCGCTCTCGGCGCGCGTGCCCGGCGTGATCGAGCGCGAACTTCGTCCGTGGCTCGATCGCTGGCTTGGCGGCCAGGATCTGTCCGTGGATCGCATCGCGACGTGGGCGGTGCATCCCGGCGGACCGCGCATTCTCGAGTCGGTCGCGCAGGCGACGGGCATTGGACGTGACGACTACGCCATCTCGCAGGAGGTTCTCAGCGAGTTCGGCAACATGTCGTCGCCGACCATCCTGTTCATCCTCGAGCGCCTGCGAAAACGCGGCGCGCCCCTCCCCTGCCTGGCTCTCGGCTTCGGACCGGGCCTGGCCGTGGAAGCGGCGTTGTTCCGGTAGCGCTGAGGAAACCTCTCCCGGAGAGGTTATTGCGAGAAACCTCTCCCGGAGAGGTTATTCCGGGCCGGCGCGAGAACGGATCGGTTCAGCGACCACCCGGAAGCCCAGGCTGTAACCCTTGTCCTGTGGCGCGTGGGTGTAACGCAAGGCACAGCGCGCGCTGTTCGCGTCGAACTTCCAGCTGCCGCCGCGGATGACGCGCAGGGTCCCGCGCCCAGCGCCTTGCGGGTCCGTGCCGCGCGCCGCCTCGTAGGGACCGTACCAGTCGTTGGTCCATTCCCACACGTTGCCGTGCGTGTCGAAAAGCCCCCAGGCGTTGGCCGGGAAGGTGCCGACCGCCACCGTCCGGTCACGCGTCGCCCCGGCCTGGCCGCCCCCGTACGGATATCGGCCGTCGACGTTCGCCGCGTCCGCGC
>JAPKZP010000388.1 GCA_026393735.1 Acidobacteriota bacterium | reverse complement strand
GGCACGAGGCAGGTTTGAACTTCGGCGACTGTTTCGCCTACGCGCTGGCCGCCGCATCCGGCGAACCGCTCCTGTTCAAAGGCGGAGACTTCTCCAGGACGGACGTCGTGCGGGTTCGTGTCGGCCTGGAGTAGTTCGTCCGACGTTTCTCTGACCCGCCCCTCGGTGCGCGGTTGACAAGCACCATGGCGTCGGGCCATAACGTCCCCGACATCCCGTCCGTGACTCCCGCCCCCGCCCGGCTGTCCGGTCTGCTGCATCGGAATCGGCCCCCTGAGGAGGTTGCGATGAAACGCGCGTGCTTGGCGGCGCTGGCCTTCCTGTTGGGGACGGCACTCTCCGTTTCCGCCCAGACCAAGCCAAAAACTCCGCCCACGCCCACGCCGCCGCCTGCCACCGCCGCCGCGAAGGCGACACCGGCGCCGCCAGCCGCCGCTCAGGCGCGTCCGGACTCACCCGTCGACGCCATCCTCAAGACCAACGCGCTCGAGCAGAGCTACAACCCGGTGCTCCTTCGATACCTGCTCGAGGAGGGCAAGGCCAAGCTCACACCGGCCCAGCACAAGCGTGCTCTCGACCAGATCGTCACGCGATTCAAGGCTGAGATCGACGTTACGCCGTCCTCGCAGGCAACCGCGTCGCTGGCCGCCCTCGCCGGCATCCTCACGCCAGGCGTCGTTGGACAAGGCATCACCGAGGGCGCAGGCTCCGTGTGGGAGGCGTGGGTGGATGCGGCGATTCTGTTGGTCAAGGCAGGCTACGCAGAGAGTGCCCTTCCGTTCCTGCGGAGTTGCGTCAAGTCGAACCCCTATCCCGAACTGCGTTCCCGCTGCACCGTCGGTCTCGCCGCCGCGAATCCCGCCGAGGCGCTGGCCGTCCTGATGCCGCTGACGGGAAAGGGAAACCCCGAGGACGTCATCAACACGGCCCTGCGCCTGCTCGGCGAACTCGCGGGCTCTGAGGGATGCCCGCCCGAGCAGAAGGACGCGGCGATCAAGGAACTGACGGCCCGTACGCAGGGGATGATGAACAACATCTTCTACGAGGCCGCAATCGATGGCCTCGCGCGGGCCGGAGATCCGCGCGGGGTCGAACCGATCCGCAAATTGACCGGCGGGATGAACGCCCCCGAAGTGAAGCGCGCCGCCAAGCGGGCCCTGGTCCTCACGTTCAAGGACGCGGCTGCCCTCGAGACCGTCCGGAAGGACGCCAAGGGCGGCATGACGAAGACCGAGGACGACAAGTTCTTCGCGGCCACGCTGCTCATTCAGGCGCGCGACGACGCAGGTTTCGCGTACGCGAAGGAGCAGTTGACGAAGAAGAAGGGCGGGTTCCTGTCGTCGAACCGGGACGCGGACTACCGCCCGGCGATCGTGCAGGCGCTGGTGGACTTCGGCGGCGAGAAGAGCGTTCCTGTGCTTCAGGCCGGCCTCGGTGTGCAGAAGCCCGACGAGTGGCTGCGGGCATACATCGCGATCGGCCTGCTGGAACTCGGCGACAAAACCGGCATCGAGGATGTCCGCCGGGCGCTCACGGTGACCAACTGGACCCATACGAGGCTTCGCGCCGCGGAAGCGCTGGCGAAGCAGGGCGATGCCTCGGGTGTGCCGGTACTGAAGGGCATGGCCCAGGATCCGGGCTTCCTGAAGAAGGCCACCGACATCCTCTCCGGCAAGGAGATCGACTACGACGCGATGCGCGCGGCCATCGCGCGGTCGCTCGGCCGCACGGACCTGCCCGAGGCGGTGCCCGTACTGGCCACGCTGGTCGCCGACAAGTCAGAGGATGTGCGGCTGGCGGCGGCCTATTCAATCGCGCATATGACGATATCGGACGCGCTCGACGCGTACGGTCCGGCCCTGGCGCAGGACTACGGACGCGATGGGGATCGCGTGCGCACGCCCGAAGTGGCTGCCCATCTCGTGCGCATCGCCGCGCTGCGGTTTGCCGTCGATCCAAGAACGAAAGCGCTGCTCCAGCAGGCCAGCACGTCCGCGATCGTGACCGTGAAGTTCCTGGCGCTCGCCGCAAGCCGGCCGTAGGACCGGGGAGTGCGCCCGCGCCCGACGGGCTACGTGAACACGCGCTCGTCGAGCGTCACGCCGCGCTTGCGGAACAGGGGAAAGAACCCGGGCCGTCCCTTCGCGACGAAGCGGGCGCGGACGGCCTGGTTCTCGAGCACCTCGTCAATCTCGAACTCGAAGATGTCGCGCAGCTGGATCTCGCCGTCCGTGATCCCGGCCACCTCGGTCACGTGCGTAATCACGCGCCGGCCGTCGCCGAGCTGTTCGTGCTGGACGATGAGCTGCAGCCCAGACGCGATCTGCTGGCGGATCGCCCACGCGGGCAGGTTCAGCCCGGCATAGAGCGCCATCGTCTCGAGGCGAGCCACGGCGTCGCGCGGACTGGCGCCGTGGATCACAGCGAGGCACCCGCGATGGCCGCTCGTCTGCGCCTGGAGGTAGTCCATCGCCTCCTCGCCGCGAACCTCGCCGACGATGATCCGCGTCGGCCGCATGCGCAGCGTGTTGCGGAAAAGCGTGCGAATCGTCACCTCACCGCGGCCTTCCAGGTTGGGCGGCCGCGTCAGCAGCCGGACGACGTGTTGCTGGCGCAGCGAGAGCTCCGGCGCGTCCTCGATCGTGACGATGCGCTCCTGCGGATCGATGCACGCCGACAGCACTTCGAGCGTCGTCGTCTTGCCGCTGCCGGTCGGGCCGG
>JAPKZP010000528.1 GCA_026393735.1 Acidobacteriota bacterium | reverse complement strand
GGGCCCGATCGTGGCCGACGTTCAATTGCAGCTTTCAGCGATCACCGACACGGTCGTGGTCTCCGCGTCGTACGTGGACACCCCCAGATCCGAAGCGGCCGCCGAGGTCACGGCCTTCACACGCCAGGACATCGAGACCCGCCAGTTCACGACCGTCGCCGAGGCGCTGCAGTTCGTCCCCGGCATGTCGGTGGCGGCCACCGGCGGAGCGGGCAGCGTGACGTCGCTCTTCTCGCGCGGCGGCGAGTCGGACTACACGCTGGTGCTCCTCGATGGCATCAAGCTCAACAGCTTCGGCGGCGGGTTCGATTTCGGCCATCTGACGACGTTCGGCCTCGCGCAGGTCGAGGTTGTGCGCGGGCCCCAGAGTGCGGTGTACGGCTCTGACGCCATCGGCGGCGTCGTCCAGATGCGCACACGGATTGGCGGCCGCCCGGCTGCGTCCGGTCTCATGGAGGTTGGCGGGTACGGCACGACACGCCTCGCGGCGGGGACGACCGGCACGCGCGGCCCCGTCGCGTGGGGCCTGAGCCTCGATCAGGTGCGGAGTAAAGGGTGGACAGATGTCGCGCCGGGCACGGCCGATCGCGTCACCAACGACGACTACCGGGCATCGGCGATCGCGGCGGCCGCCGACTGGCGCCTGAACGCCCGTGCGACGCTGCGTGTAGATGGCCGGTTCGGATCGAACGAGCGCGGCAACCCCGGACCGTTCGGCTCGAACCCGATCGGGGCGTTCGGCGGAATCGACACGGTCTCGCGCGGCACGAACGACTTCGGAATGGCCGCCGTCTCCTTCACGCACGAGTGGAGCCCGGCGCTGACACTGCGCGCACGCACGGACTACGCCGATGTGCGCTCGAGCTTCGTGAGCCCCTGGGGCGATTCGCAGGCACGCTCGCGGCGCTGGACGGCGCGCGGGCAGATCGACCGGTCGTTCAACCGTGTCGTCAGCGCAACGGTCGGGGCCGCCATCGACGGCGAGCGGGCGAACAGCACGTACATCACGGGCGCCACGTCGGAGGCGATTCCGGTGACGCGCACGAACGCCGGGTACTTCGGCGAAGTCCGTCTCCGCTCCGCGTCCCGCCTGTTCGTCACCGCGGGCCTGCGCGCCGAACACATCGTGCGCGGCGCGATCGAGCCCGACCCGTGGGCCTGGGAGCCGCGTCCGACGCTGCCGGCCGATCGCGTCTGGTCCGTCAATCCCCGCGGTGCCGTCAGCTACTACGTCCGCACGTCGGACGAGAGCGCGGGCAACTGGACGAGGGCGCATGCCAGCGCGGGCACCGGCATCCGGCCGCCTGACGCGTTCGAGATCGCGTTCACCGACAACCCGGCGCTCAAGCCCGAGCGCAGCCGGAGCATCGATGGCGGGGCCGAGCAGTCGCTCGCGGGCGGACTGTTCGTCGTCGACGCGACTGCGTTCCTGAACCACTACGACGACTTGATCGTGGCCGTCGGGCGCTCGCTCCAGGACTACAGCCGTTACCGTACCGACAACATCTCGAACGCCCGCGCGCGCGGCCTGGAGACGTCGGCGGCCATTCGGACACGGGGCGGCTTAGACGTGCGCGTGAGCTACACCTTCCTCGACACCGAGGTGCTCGGCGTCGACGGCGGGCAGGCGGTCGCCCCGCCGCCCTTCGCGCCCGGCGACTGGCTGGTCCGGCGGCCGCGCCACCAGGCAAGCGTCGACGTGACGTGGAGTCGTCGCGCGGTCACGGCGTTTGCCCGGGCAGGCGGCCGGTCTCGCGTACTCGATGTCGAACCGAACTGGGGCGCGTCCGGCGGTCTCTTCCAGACGCCGGGGTTCGCCGTCGCCGACGCGGGTGTGGCGTTCCATGTGGGCCGCCGGATCGACGTGCAGACGCGCGTCAACAACCTCTTTGATTGCCAGTACGAAAGCGTGCTCGGCTATCCAGCACCTCGTCGTTCCTTTACGGTCGGAGTGCGCCTTGCTGCGAGCCGATAACGTCACCTATGTCCACGGACGGGCCGGCCGCCACGGCGGCCGGGCTACGCCTGCCAGTTCGAGCGAGGACCGGTCCGTGTCGGCCGTGGCGCAGGGCTTCAGCCCTGCGAAGACAAGCGTCGGGGTGAAAACCTCTCCCGGAGAGGTTTCGGCGAACGCGGCAGGAAACCGCTCCGGGAGAGGTTTTCAGGCGCTCCCGGGCGTCCAGGACGTTTCGGTGCGCGTGGAACGCGGCGACGTCGTCGGCATCCTCGGCCCCAACGGCAGCGGTAAAACGACGCTCCTGCGGCTGCTCGCCGGCATGCTTCGTCCCGAATCCGGCACGGTCTCGATCGACGGCGAGTCGATCGCCACGATGGCGCGGAGCAACCTCGCCCGTCGCGTGGCGGTGGTACCGCAGGAAACGCATCTCGCCTTAGATTAGACGGTGCTCGAGATCGCCCTGATGGGGAGATACCCCCACCTGGGCACGTTCGAACTCGAGGGCCCCCGCGACCTCGCCATCGCCCGCGAGGCCCTCGCCGCGACCGGTACCGCCGCCATCGAGGCGCGCCAGTTCGCCACGCTCTCTGGGGGCGAGAAACAGCGCGTC
>JAPKZP010000624.1 GCA_026393735.1 Acidobacteriota bacterium | reverse complement strand
TCTGGAGCCCGCGCCTCGCGCTGACGTGGAGCCCGAAGGGCGACGGCGTGTGGACGGTGAATACCGGGTTCGCGCGGTACGCCATGGGCGCCACCAGCAACATCGTGGACATCGGATCCATCGCGGGCCGTCAGTCGACGTTCCGGTACGTCTATATGGGGCCGGCCATCAACCAGGACGCGAACGCGGCGACGCTCGTGTCGGCGCACGACGCCTTGAGGACGGTCTTCGACTGGTTCTTCGCGAACGGCGGCACCAACCGGCCGCTGCGCGACTCGCCGACCTACGCCGGCGTCAACCGGCAGGTGGGCGCGAACGTGACCACGCCCAGCACGTGGGAGTACACGGCGGGAGTGGCGCGTCAGCTCGGGCCGAAGGGCTCGCTGCGCGTGGACGGGATCTTCCGGCGGTACCGCGATTTCTACGGCGAGAAGCGCGACCTCTCGACAGGGCGCGTGGCCGACGCGGGCGGCAATCAGTACGACCTGGGGCTCGTCGTAAACACGAACGACCTCTCTCGTTCGTACAAGGCGCTGCAGACGCAGGTCCAGTACCGCTTCACGACGGACCTCCAGATCGGCGGGAACTACACGCTGTCGCAGTCGAAGGGGAATATCAACGGCGAAACGGCAAGTGACGGGCCGGTCACCGCCGACCAGCTCAGCTACCCGCAGTACAAGGACCTCACCTGGAACGCCCCGATCGGAAACCTGTCGATCGACCAGCGCCACAAGCTGCGCCTCTGGGCCAACTACGCCCTCCACTTCGGCAGCGCCGGCCGGGTCGACCTCGGCCTGCTGCAGAACGCCACGTCGGGCTCGCCGGCCAGCCGGGACGCGGGGATCACGATGCTGTCCGCCTACGTGCCGAATCCGGGCTACCTGACGCCGCCGACAACGGTGACGTACTACTTCGGCGGACGCGGAATAGACGTGAGCGACACGGTCTACTCGACCGATCTCTCGGTCAACTACTCGCTGCCGTTCAAGGTGCTCGGGCCACGGGCCGAGTTCTTCGTGCGGTTCGTCATGGACAACATGTTCAACCAGTCCGCCATCGACGGGCCGAACGGGACGGTCCTGACGAATGCCACGGACACGACGCTGCAGGCGTTCAATCCGTTCACCACGACGCCGGTGGAAAACGTCAACTACCGGCTCGGGCCGGACTTCGGAAAGGCCCTCTCGGCGTCTGCCTACCAGACGGCCCGGTCGTTCTATTTCAGCGGCGGCTTCCGCTTCTAGCCGGTCTGCGGATCTTCGGGGTCGGGTCCTGTCGTGAGTTCAGGGCCTGGCCCCGGTCTTTCCCCGGGCCTTCCACCACAGGGACACGTCCGATGACACGCCACATGACCGCCGCTCAGGCCTTCTTCTGCGGGGGCATCGCCACGGTGGCGGTGCTGGCCGTACAGCTCACCGCCCAGACACCAGCGGGCCACGCCGCACCAGCCCCGGTGCACGGCGCTGCGGCTGCGGCGCAGGCCGCGCAGGCGCCTGCGACGTACGACCTCGTGATCCGCAACGGCCGGGTACTGGACGGCGACGGCAACCCGTGGTTCCACGCCGACATCGGCGTGCGCGGCGATCGCATCGTTGCCGTGGGCGATCTCCGGGACGCCCGCGCGACGAGAGACATCGACGCCACCGGGTTGTACGTCGCCCCGGGGTTCATCGACACGCACACGCACACGGGTCCGGGCCTCGCGACCGAGAAGCTCGGCGCCGCCGAGCCGCAGCTCGCCGAAGGCATCACGACGGTCTTCGTGAACCCGGACGGCGAAGGGCAACTGGATCTCGCGGCCCAGCGCGCGGCCTTCATGAAGGCGGGCATCGCCGTGAACGTCGCGCAGTTCGTGCCCCACGGCCCCGTGCGCGAGGCGGTGCTCGGCAAAGAGGATCGGCACCCCACGGCGGCCGAGCTGGATCGCATGCGGGCGCTCGTGCGCACGGGCATGCAGGAGGGCGCATGGGGCCTGTCGAGCGGGCCGTTCTATTTCCCGCAGAGTTTCGCCGACACGCAGGAATTCGTGGAGATGGCCCGGGTGGCCGCCGCGTTCGGCGGCGCGTACCAGAGCCACATCCGAGACGAATCCGACTACAACGTGGGCGTCATCGCGGCCGTCGAAGAAGTAATCACCGTCGCCCGCGAAGCGAAGCTCCCGGCCATCGTCACCCACATCAAGGCCCTGGGGCCCGGCGTGTGGGGATTCGCGACGGCGATGGCGCTGCGCATCGAGCGCGCGCGCGCTGAGGGCCTGGAGGTCTGGGCGGACCAGTATCCCTACACTGCGGGCGCCACCAGTCTCGCCGCGGCCCTCCTGCCCCGCTGGGCGCAGGCTGGGGGCGACGCGGCGCTGCAGCAGCGGCTGGCGGACCCCGCCACGCGCGCGAAGATCCGCGGCGAGATGGCCGAGAACCTCGTGCGCCGAGGCGGCGCCGCCAGCATCCAGTTCCGGCGCGTCGTGCAGGACCCGTCGATCGAAGGCCGCACGCTCGACGCCGTCGCCAGGGCGCGCACGGTCGATCCGCTCGACGTCGCTCTTGCCATCTTCGAGAAAGGCAACGCCAGCGTCGTCTCGTTCGCGATGATCGAAGACGACGTGCGGACGTTCCTGCGCAAGCCGTGGGTGATGACCGCGTCGGACGGCGACCTCGTGCCGTTCGACCAGGGCGTGCCGCATCCGCGCTCGTACGGCACGTTTCCGCGCAAACTCCAGCGCTACGTCGTGGACGAGCCCGTCATCACCCTGGACCAGGCCATCCGCAGCATGACGTCGCTGCCGGCGCGGGTGTTCCGGATGCCCGATCGCGGCGAGCTGCGGCCAGGCGCCATCGCCGACATCGTGGTGTTCGACCTGGCGCGGGTGCGCGAGCGCGCGACCTACACCGAGCCGCACCAGCTCAGCGAGGGCATGGTCCACGTGTTCGTGAACGGACGGGCGGCAATCAGTGACGGCAAGGTCACGGGCGATCGCGCCGGCCGTGTGCTCCGCAGGGACGGCCGGTGAGCACGCCGGCCGCCGACGGGCCGGCTGGACGCGCCACGCGCGGCTTCGACGTGGTCTTTACTGATACGTGCCTCGGCGGCAGCACTGTCGCGGCGCGGGTCGGGTCATCGGCGAGCGGCTTGTGCGGGTTCTATCTCGCGGACTACGCCGTGAACCCCTTGGGAGTGAAGTCGCAGGAAGAGGTTCGGGCCGCGCTCGAACGCTGGATGCGCATCGCGCGTCCGCGCGCCTCGACGCTCGTGGTGGCCTGCAACACCGCATCCGTCCTCCTGGAACTGGCGCCGGACCTGCTGGCGACGGCGACCGGCGCGGGTCTCCGCGTGCTGTCGATGGTGCACCTCTTCGATCGCGTCCTGGCATCCGCCGCCTCGTCGGTCCGGGGAAAGCGCGTGTGCGTGATGGGCACGCGCTTCACCGTGAGCCAGCCGGTGTACCGCGATCGGCTGATCCGCGCGGGGGCCGTCGAAGTGCTGCCGCTCGCGGCAACGCGCACCGAGCGGACGATTGCCCACCTGACGCACACATCAGACGACGGGCGGAGGACGATCGCGGACGAAGTGGGGGAGATTGTCCGCCGCTCGGACGTCGTCGTGCTCGCCTGCACGCTCTTCCCGCTCGTTGGCCCGCTGCTGCACGAGCTCAATCCGGCGTGCGTGCTCGTGGATCCGGCCTTTGGAGTGGACGGCGCATTCGCCGGAACCTCCCGAGGCGGCACGAACCGGCTGACGATCGCGTTGACCGGGCACGCGGTGGCGCTCGACGACGTGCGGGCCCAGGCGGACGCGCTCTTTCCCGGCTGGACGATTGACTCCGTATCCGCGCTATCATCCGCGGCATGATGCTCAGCCGCGCTGCCCATCGTCTCGTCTTCGTAACCACCGTGGCCGCCGTCGCGGTCGTCTCCACGCCCTGGCCGACGGTTCTGCTCGACGCCGCCCGGCCGCTCGCGGATCGCGTCGTCATCCGTCGCGACACCTTCGGCGTGCCCCACATCGTGGGCGAGACCGAGGCGGCCGTGGGTTTCGGGTTCGGGTACGCGCAGGCCGAGGACCACGCGGCGGAGATGGCGCGGCGGTACCTGTCGGCGCGCGGCGAGGCTGCGAAGTACCTGGGACCGTCGTGGCTCGATGCCGACCTGGCCGCGC
>JAPKZP010000691.1 GCA_026393735.1 Acidobacteriota bacterium | reverse complement strand
CGGCCGGCACGTACACGGTGCCGAGCACGCGCGCCTTCGGCATGAGCTGGCGGATGATCGCCAGCATCTTGTCGTAGGCGCCGAGCATGTAGACGCCGGTCACGTTGGGCAGGTGTTCCGTGTCCGTCTTCCCGGCGCCGGCCGCGACGGCGTTCGCGACGTAGTTGAACACGATGGGCACGCCGCCGGATTTCTGCATCGCCGCCTGGAGCGTCGGCGTCGAGAAGGTGATCAGCATGTCGGCGCCGCCGCTCAGGGCCGAGTCCACCATGCTGCTCACGGTGGCCATGTCGCCCTGGGCGTTGAGGATCGTCGGCTCGAAGTCGCGGCCGCGGACGATCTCCTGTTCGCGGAAGCCGTCCAGAACGCCTTTCTCCGCGTCCTCGACGTCCACGACGCTGTTCAACTCGATGAAGCTGACGCGCCACTTCTTCGACAGGGGGCGGCGGGCGGCGGCGGGCGGCGCCTCCCCGGCTTTACGGTGTACGCCGGCGGCATCGACCACGACGGCCGCCTCACGCATGAGGGCGGCGGGCAGCTGCCACGGCTCGTGCAATCCCTCGAGGGCCCTGGTGTTGACGGACAGGAACGGCGGCAGAACGTCGAGCACGTCGCGAATGGGGATCTTCGAGATATCGGCTCCCTTCACGACGTCGGCGACGAGCGTCGCCCCCACCTTGCCGCACTCGTAGAAGTCGGGCCCCATGTCGAACAGCGTGCCGCGGTCCGGCTTCCCGGGCAGTGACGTGAACACGGGCACGCCGCCGCGCCGGGCTGTCGCGATGAGCGTGTCGACGGCGGAATTCACGGCCGTGTCGCCGCCCATCCAGATGGCCTGCGCGTCGCGGCTGATGAGGGACGCCGCCGCCTCGGCGACGCCCGACGAACTGTCGACGTTGGCCTCGAGCAGTTGAATCCCGAGGTCCTTGGCGACCGTCCGCGCCTTCCCGACGAACGCCGCGGAGTTGGACTCCGCCGGGTTCCAGACCACGCCGACGCGCGCGAGTGACGGCAGCGCCTGGCGGGCCACCTGGAACGCGCGGTCCACCGGCGGGAACGAGCCCTGGCCGACGAGGTACGGCGGGTGTTTCAGCGGGTTCGCGCGGTCGAATCCGAGGCCGGTGACGTACGGATCCGCGACGATCAGGAAAATCTGCCGGACTTTGCCGTCGCGATTGTTGTTGGCCACGGTCTGCGTCGACGGGGTGCTCACGCTGGCGACGAGGTCGAAGTCCCCCGCCGTGACCTGCCGCGCGATGGCGACAGCGGTCGCCATGTCGCCCTGGGCATTGAAGCGCTGGAGCCTCACCGCCCGCCCGTCCACGAGGCCGGCCTCGGCCAGGCCGTCCAGGAGGCCTCGCACGCCGTCATCGAGCGGCGGCGTGTTGTTGTGCTGGACGATGGCGATCCTGATCTGCCTGGACGGCCCGGAGGTCCGCCGGCCCCAGTCCGCGAATAGCAGGACCGCGGAGGCCGCGGCAATCAGAATCAGTCCGAGCGAAAGGCGCTTGATGGCGTAGATCATGGCGTTGCCCGAACCGCACGCGTGGAGGGTGCGCGGGGCCGGCCGACGCGCCTGTGTCATCAGCCGGAACCAGCGGGGTGCCTGCAGTG
>JAPKZP010000590.1 GCA_026393735.1 Acidobacteriota bacterium | reverse complement strand
CGTCGCCGCCGCGCTCCGCGCGGAGAAGACCGATCCGAACCCGACGCCGGCCGGCGTGCTGGGGGCCGCCGCCGCCTTCGTGTTTGCGGCGCAGATGATCAACGTGCCGGTCGCGCCGGGGACGAGCGGCCACCTGGTCGGCGCGGCCCTGGCAGCCGTCCTGCTCGGGCCGTGGCGCGCGCTCATCGTCATGACGGTCGTGCTGACGGTGCAGGCGCTGCTCTTCCAGGACGGCGGCATCACGGCGCTCGGCGCCAACCTCGCCGACATGGGCATCGCCGGCGTGCTCGCGGGATACGCCACCGCAGCCCTCGCGGCCCGCTGGATGAAGAGCCCGCGCGGATTCGTCGTGGGCGGCGTGCTGGGCGCGTTTGTCGCCACGCTGGCGGCTGCGGCCCTGACCGCCTTGTGGCTGAGCTTGTCGGGCCTGTACCCGTTGGCGCCGATTCTCCAGCTGCTGCTGGTGACGCACATCGCCATCGGCCTCCTCGAGGCCGCGCTCACCGGCGCGGTGCTGGCGACGCTGGTCCGCTGGCGACCGGATCTCATCAGGGGCATCAGCGCGAATGGACGGGTGTCCTCGGTTGGCGCGCTCGCCTCCGGCGTGCTCGCCATCGCGATGGTCGTCGCGGCGTTTGTCTCGCCCTTTGCGTCCGCGCTCCCCGACGGACTCGAACGCGTCGCGGCCACGTTGGGCTTCGCCGGGCGGGCCCGCGCGGGCTGGGCCGCGCCGTTTCCCGACTACGGAATCCCCTTCGCTGCCTCGCCCGCACTGGCCACCGCCATCGCCGGCATGCTCGGCACGGCGGCTGTGTCCGTCGTCGCCTGGGCTGTGAGCCGCGGCCTCAAGAAAGCGCCTCGCGATGACGTACACGGGTAGACACCACGCACGCGTCTTCGTGATGGGCCTCGCGCTCGTGCTGGCGTCGGCGCTCGCGCCGGCGGGTGTGCACGGCGAGTCCGTGCCTGGATGGGCGTGGGTCGTCTGGGGCGCCGTGTTCGTGGCGGCGCTCGTGTGCTTCCAGTGGGCCGGGCTGATCGTGCCCGAGGCCCTGCGCCGCGTCTCCTGGCTGATGCCCGCCGTATTGCTGCTGACCGTTCCGGCCGCGCTGCTCGCGCCCGCGGGATCCCGCGTTCTGGTGGCCGCGGCGTTGTGCGGCCGGGCCACGGCGGCCGCGTCGATGGCCGCCGCGATGGCCACATGGCTCGGGCCCGCTGGTCTCGTGCGCGCCGTCCGGCAACTGCACGTGCCGGTCCGCCTCGCTGATGTCTTCGAAGCCACGCTCTCGAGCCTGACCGTGGTGCTGCGGCAGGTGACGTCGATGCTGCGGGCGCGCGAAGCGCGGCGCCCGGGGTTTGGCGCGTGGAGCGCGGTGCTGCACGATCCGATCGACACGGTGCGGGGGTTCGGACGCCTCGTGGCGTCCCTCCTGCTGCGGTCGCTCGAACGGGCCGAAGCGACCGAGCAGGCGCGGCGCGCGCGTGGAGGCGTGTCGTGACGTCACCCGGTACGCCCCGCCCCGTCGGGTTCGAGATCGCGGCGCTCAGCTACCACTATCCGGACGGGTCGCCGGCGCTCGGCGGCGTGGCGCTGAGCGTCGAGGCCGGCGAGCGCGTGGCGCTCCTGGGCCCCAACGGCGCCGGCAAGTCGACGCTGCTGCTCCACCTGGCGGGCCTGCTGCCCGAGCGGCGGCGCTACCTCCACGTCCACGAACCGGGCGGCCATTCCCATCGACATGGCCTGGTCGGGCGGATCACGATCGACGGGACGGAAGTCTCGCCCGACACGATCGCGCGCGTGCGCGACCTGGTGGGCATCGTGTTCCAGGATCCCGACGATCAGCTGATCGGCCTCACGGTGGGCGAAGACGTCGGCTACGGGCCGCGCGCCAGGCGGTGGCCGCCTGCCGAGATCGACGCGGTCGTCGCGGATGCGCTGAGGTCGGTCGGGCTCGAGGGGCACGCGCAGCGCTCGCCTCATCACCTGTCCTCCGGCGAGAAGCGGCGCGTCTGCCTGGCCGGTGTGCTGGCGTGCAAGCCGGGACTCCTGCTGCTCGACGAACCCTCGTCGGGACTCGACCCGCGCGGGCGCCGGTCGCTGGCGGAACTGCTTGGCGGCCTGCCGGCAACCATCGTGGTGGCCAGTCACGACCTGGACTTCGTTCACCAGGTGTGTGCGCGGGCGGTCATCCTCGACGGCGGCCGGATCGCGGCCGACGGGCCGGTCGGAGCGATCCTGTCGGATCGCGATCTCCTCCTGCGCCACGGCCTCGCGTAGAATTGACTGCCTATGACTGACCACCTGGTGTCGCTGGACGAGATCCGCGATGCGGCCGCGCGCATCCGGCCGTTCGCGCGCGTCACGCCGCTTTTCGAGGTCGCCGACACGCACGGTGATCCCGCGCCTCCCCGGCCGTTGCGCTTGAAGTGCGAGAACCTCCAGCGCGGCGGAGCCTTCAAGATCCGCGGCGCCGCGAACATGCTGCTGCAGCTGACCGACGAGCAACGGGCGCGTGGCGTCGTGACCTTCTCGTCCGGCAATCACGGCATCGCGCTGTCGCTCGCGGGGCGCCTGCTCGGCGTGCCGGCCGTGGTCGTGATGCCGACGACGGCGCCGCCGGTGAAGGTCGAGAGCGCGCGCCAGTTGGGCGCCGAGATCATCTTCGAAGGCACGACCACGCTGCAGCGGAAACTCCGGATGGAGGCCGAGGCCGCCGCGCGCGGCCTGACGATCGTGCCGCCGTTCGATCACGCGTGGATCGCCGCCGGCCAGGGCACGATCGGTCTCGAGATCCTCGAACAGGCGCCGGACGCCTCGGCGGTATACGTGCCGTGCAGCGGCGGCGGACTGCTGGCGGGTGTCGCCACCGCGATCAAGAGCCTTGCCCCCGCCGTGCGCGTCATCGGCGTGGAGCCGGCTGGCGCGCCGCGCATGACGCAGTCGCTTCGCGCCGGCCACCCGGTGACGCTCGACCGCGTCAGCGGCATCGCGGACGGCCTGCTGGCCGTCAGGCCTGGCGACATCACGTTCCGCCATGTCCAGGCCTTCGTCGACGAAATCGTCACCGTCGACGATGAACAGATCGTGGATGCCGTCCGGTGGATCTTCGAGCACGCGAGCGTGGTCGCCGAGCCGAGCGGCGCGGCGTCTGTCGCGGCGGTGCTGTCGCGAACGCCAGCCACGTGGTCGCGAGACGGCGCCACGACCAGCCGCCTTGCTGGTGGCCCCGTCGTGGCGGTCATCAGCGGCGGCAATGTCGAGGCCGGAGCGTTTGGTCGGTACATCACGTCAGCGAGGCGCGCATGAGTCAACGGGAGAGCTTGCTCGATCGTTTCGTCCGGTACGTGCGGATCGACACGCAGTCGTCCGACTCGTCGACGACGTACCCGTCCACGGAGAAGCAGAAGGACCTGTTGCGCGTGCTGGTCGACGACCTCAAGGCGGCGGGGCTCGACGACGCCGCGATGGACGAGTGGGGGTACGTGATGGCCACGCTGCCCTCGAACATCCCCCATCGCCACCCGGCATATCGCAAGGTCACCACCGTCGGCCTCATCGCGCATGTCGACACGTACTTCGGCGTCACGGGCGCGAATGTGAATCCCCAGATCCACCGCGACTACAACGGCGCGGACATCGTCTTGTCAGGCGACTCGACGCAGGTGATCCGCGTCGCCGAGGAGACGGACCTCGCGGGATGCAAGGGCCTGACGATCATCACCACGGACGGCACGACGCTGCTCGGCGCGGACGACAAGGCCGGCGTCGCGGTGATTCTCGAGACCTTGTGGCAGCTGAAGGAGCAGCCCTCCCGGCTGCACGGCCCGATCCGCGTCGGCTTCACGCCCGACGAGGAGGTCGGGCGCGGCACGGAGCACTTCGACGTGAAGGCGTTCGCCGCCGACGTGGCGTACACCATCGACGGGTCCGGCCTCGGCTCGCTCGAGGCCGAGACGTTCTGCGCCGACACCGCCTTCGTGACCGCGACAGGCGCCGATGTGCACCCGGGCTACGCCCAGAACAAGATGGTCAACGCCGTGCGCGTCATGCGCGCGTTCCTGATGGCCCTGCCG
>JAPKZP010000565.1 GCA_026393735.1 Acidobacteriota bacterium | reverse complement strand
GTGCGGATGGGCGATCAGCAACTGGTCGAGGAACTCCGTGTGCGGCTCGCCTCGTACAGGGCCGCGGCCGCCGGGCATCGCTAGCAGGCGCGCTCATCTCACCGGGCGAGGACGCTGCCGGTGCTACAATACCCGGGAACTTCCAGCCCCTTGCGCAAGGAGGTTCCGTGCCTGCATCCGCGGCTCGGGACGTCATCGCGCTGCTCGTCGCGTGGACCGACGGGGACTACGCAGCCTTCGACGAGCTGATGCCGCTGGTCTATGCGGAACTGCGACGGCTCGCCCACCACTACATGCGGGGCGAGCGCCAGGGCCACACCCTCCAAACTACGGCGCTGGTCCACGAAGCCTACGTGCGCCTCGTTGACTGCAGCCGCGTGCGCTGGGAGAACCGGGCGCACTTCTTCGCCGTCTCGGCGCAGTTGATGCGCCGCATCCTCGTGGACGCCGCCCGGACACGGGGCGCCCTGAAACGCGGTTGCGACGTGCCGCACGTCTCACTCGACGAGGAATCGGCGGTGACGACTGGGCGCGAATCATCGTTGGTAGCGCTGGACGAAGCGCTGACGTCGCTCTCCAGGGTGGACGCCCGCAAGGCCCGCGTCGTGGAATTGCGGTACTTCGGAGGCCTCAGCGTCACCGAGACGGCCGAGGTGCTGCACGTGTCGCCGGAGACGGTGATGCGGGACTGGCGACTGGCCAAGGTGTGGCTGCTGCGCGAACTGGAGGAGGGCCCCTGCCCCTCGACCGGGTCGGCACGCTGACGCATCTGCGGCGGCGGTCCAGCAGGAAAGCCAATCGTCATGACCGATGCACGCTGGCAGCAGATCGAGCGGATCTACCACGACGTGGTTTCGTGCGAGGAGCCTCGACGAACGGCCCTCCTCGACGAGCTGTGCGCCGCAGACGTGGAACTCCGCCGGGACGTGGAGTCACTGCTCGCCCGGGAGCCGCAGGCGGCGCACTTCCTGGACACACCGCCATGGCGGGGGATCGCGTCGGCCCTGGATGGGTCGTGCGTCCCCACCGCAGGTCGTGGCGGGCACGAAGCGGAGGCGGAGCCGGAGCGCCAGTTGCTGCCTGGAACGCGATTCGGCCCGTACGAAATCCAGGCCAGGGTGGGCGCAGGCGGGATGGGCGAAGTGTACCGCGCACGGGACGTCCGGCTCGGGCGCGCCGTGGCCTTGAAGCTCCTCGTGCCGGCGCTTCAGGCGGACAACCGCGCGTTGGAGCGCTTCCGCCGCGAAGCGCTCGCGGCGTCCGCGCTCAACCACCCGAATATCTGCACGATCTACGACATCGGCGACGCCGGCGGCCGACAGTACATCGCCATGGAGTACATCGCCGGGCGGACGCTCCGGGACCTGATCGGAACTGCGGGCCTGCCGCTCAACCAGGCTCTCGACTATGCCGTGCAGATAGCCGATGCGCTGGCTACGGCCCACGCGACAGGCATTGTCCACCGGGATCTGAAGCCAGACAACATCCTCGTGACCAACGACGGCCGGGTCAAAGTTGTGGACTTCGGCCTCGCCAAGCTGGTCGAAGGCGCGGTCGGAAGCGCCACGGACATGGCCATGGACACGCGCACGAGCGGAGTGTCCGGGTCGGTATTGATCGGGACGGCCGCGTACATGTCGCCCGAACAGGTTCACGGGCGGCCGGTCGATCACCGATCTGATCTCTTTTCGTTCGGCATCGTCCTCTGCGAGATGACGGCGGGCGCGCGGCCCTTCACGGGCCACTCGGCCTTCGAGGTCCTGGCAGCGATCATCAACGACGTGCCTGCGCCCATCACCACGATTAACCCGGCCCTGCCAGCCGGGCTGGAATCGATCATCGGTCGCTCGCTCGCCAAGGATCCCGACGAGCGATACCAGTCGGCCGGGCACCTGGCAGACGACCTTCGACGCCTGCAGCACCACGATCGGCCCTCTGCCGACGCCGCGACTCCGCTCGCGGGGCCGAGACGCCATCACGCCCGGGCCATCAGGTCGCTTGCTGTGCTCCCATTCGACAACCTCGCGCAGGATCCGGCTCAGGACTACTTCGTCGACGGGTTGCACGATGCGCTCATCACGGAACTTGTGAAACTGGACTCGGTCGGGATCAGGTCGCGCGGGTCGGTCCTGCGCTACCGGGGTCGGACGAAGAGCCTCAAGGAGGTGGCGCGCGAGTTGAAAGTCGATGCGCTGGTTGAAGGCTCCATCCTGAGGTCCGGCGACCGGGTGCGCGTCACGGCGCAGTTGATCCGGGGCGCGACCGATGAGCACCTGTGGGCGCAGAGCTTCGATCGCGGCCTCACCGACGTTCTTGTCCTGCTGGACGAGGTGTCGAAGGCCATCGCGGTTGAGATTGACAGAACCGTGGGTTCGACCTCTGCGCCGGGCCGGTCCCTTCGGCGGGAGCCGCACCGCGTGCGTCCCGAAGCCTACGATGCCTACCTGCGCGCCATGCAGAGTCAGAGCCGGCAAGCGTACGACGTCAGGAAATACTACCCGGAGATCGAGCGTGCGTTCGAGGACGCCATCACGCTCGATCCTGAGTTCCCTCAGGCGTGGGGCGCCCTGGCGTTAGCCATGGCGTGGGGGGAGTGGGCGATGGCGAGCCGGGCCTGGTCCGGCTGGCAGGGCTCACGCCCGCCCGGCGAGTCGTTGCGGCTCTCGCGGGAAGCCGCGCGGCGCGCCCTGGCGCTGGATGAACGCATCGGCCGCGCGTGGTCGGCACTCGGCGTCATCAGTCTCTACTTCGACTGGGATTTCACGGCCGCACAGCGGGAGCTTTCTGAAGCCGTGCGACTCGAGCCGCACGACGCGCCCATCCGGCATGCGTACTCCGACTATTTCATGGTGATGGGCCAGACCGCCGAGAGCCTGGCGCACATCCATCTGGGTCTCGCGCACAATCCGGACTCCCTGCTTGCCCGGGTGTACGTGCCAGGCCACGCGGTGGCTGCGCGGCGCTACGAGGAGGCGATTGATGGCGCGCGCGAGCTGCTGGCGTCGAATCCCGGGGTCGGCAATGCCCGGTACTTCCTTGCCAAGGCGCTGTGGCTGACGGATCGGCACGAGGACGCGATCGTCGAATTCGGGACACTCTGGGGTCCTGCCAGCAGCGAGGCACGCGCGCTGGACACCACCTTCAGAAGTGCCGGCCCACGCGCAGCCATGAAGGCGGTCGGGGACTGCCTGGCCGGGCGGACCGATGGCCCGCCTGTCGATCCTACCGACATCGCGGTGTACTATGCGATGGCCGAGGAACGCGATGCGGCCGTGACCTGGCTCGAGAAGGCCTTCGCGAGACGTACGCCGCGACTGCTTCACGTCCCGGCCGATCCGTTCTTCGATTCAATCCGCGGCGATCCGCGCATCGACGATCTCTGCCGGCGTGTGGGTCTCCCGATTGAGGCGTGGCGGGGGCCCTGGGCCTCTGGCGCGGCGTCCCCCGCCGGTTGATGGCGTGTGCTACTCTCCCTCGCGCCTCAACTGACCGCCCTACTTGAGGGGAGAGACGTCGGCCAGCCTCACGGTGTCCTCTTGTGTTACCCCCGACAGGAACGCCTGCACCGCGGCCCGGTCCTCAGCACGGAGCATGTACGCGCCGTCACGCCCGGGCATGAGGTCGGTGAGGTCGAACGTCGGTCGCATGAGGCCGTTGTCCGAGTGGGCCCCGCTCCTGAGGAGAACGTGACCGATCTCGTGCGCGACAATGCGCCCGAGGAGTTGGCACAGCCAGAGTTCCTGGACCCCCGATGTGGCTTGTTGCGCCCGCCGCACCAATCGGAGCGCGGGGCCGGCAAACGCATACGTGACCGGCACGGGCACGCCGCCGCTGGTGAGCGTGACCCCAAACGCCCGCGGCGACACCGTGGCCCGAAACCGTGCGGGGAGATCTTCCCTGGATCCGATGATCGAGGCCACAATGGAGCGCCGGTTCTGCGTCGGAGAGGTCCCGCCGCTCGAGTTATCCAGATAGGTGATTTCCACACCGTTCAACCGCCAGATCCGGACGATTTCGTCTTTCACAATCGACGGGCAGACCTGGCAGGTGTCGCGACTCGACACGAGCAGCCATACATGCTGATGCGCCAGCGCCCGAGGCCCGGCGCCGGGCGCCGCCGCGACGGGCATGACGC
>JAPKZP010000411.1 GCA_026393735.1 Acidobacteriota bacterium | reverse complement strand
GACACCATGTCGGACGAGTCGCGCGAGTTGTTGATTTTCATCACGCCGCGTATCAAGCACGGCGCGTAATCGTGGCAGGGGAGAGCGATATGCAGGCGAGATGGCTGACACACGCCGACCGACGGCAATGGATGGTGGCCGTGCTGGCGCTGGCGCTTGCGCTTGCGGGCGCGGTGTCGTGCGGCAGGGCCAACACCACCGGGCGATCGCCATCGTATCTGGTCATCGACTCGCTGTTGGCGTCGTCGGGCGCGACCCCCGACACCTTCGGCAACGCCCTCGAGTCCGATGTCATCACGAACGTGAAGGTCCAGATCAGCGGCGCGGAGACGTACGTGCCGACGATCTTCGAAGACAGGGGCCGCGTGTCGCTCAAGATCGCGCTCAAGGACACGGGGACGACGACAGCCCCGACCACGCCGACGAGCACGAACTCCATCACCGTGACGCGCTATCACGTCGACTTCAAGCGGACCGACGGCCGCAACACACAAGGCGTCGACGTCCCCTACGGATTCGACGGCGGGGCGACCGGCACGTTCGACGCGAACGGCGGACTGCTGGACTTCGTGCTGGTGCGGGCGCAGGCGAAGCTCGAAGCGCCGCTCAGGGCCCTGCGCGGCGCCGGCGGCGCCGTCGTCATTTCGACGCTCGCCGAGATCACCTTCTACGGGACGGACCAGAACGGCAACACCGTGTCTGTTTCCGGGACGATCTCCGTGAACTTTGCGGACTGGGGCGACCCCATCTAGGGCGGACCTGACGATCGGGATCGGGATTGCCGCCTTCGCTCCACCAGATCCGGGGGAGCGTCGGCGGGCCGGGCGGGGTTCGGGACCAAGGGTACGAAGATGACGCGCACATCCAACTTTGTGGCACTCATCGTGGCGATGGCACTGGCGGCGAGCGCCGGGTGCACGGTCAGCAAGCAGGACGCGCCGGCGACCTCCGGCCCGTCGGTGCTCGCCACGTCGATCACCATGTACGCGAGTCCCGACACCTTGCGGCGAGACGGGGCGTCACAGTCCCAGATCACCGTCCAGGCGCTCGACGCAAACTCGAACCCGATGCGAAACCTCCCGATCCGCCTCGAGATCGCGGTCGGCGGCGTGCTCGCGGACTTCGGCCAGTTGTCGGCCAAGAACGTCTACACGGGCAGCGACGGGCGGGCCAGCGCGCTCTACACCGCACCGCTGCCGGCGGCCGAGCCGGTCGACACCCAGACGGTGGTGCAGATCATGGCGACGCCCGTCGGGTCGGACTACGGCAATTCCTCGGCACGCTACGTCAGCATCCGTCTCGTCCCGCCCGGCATCATCCTGCCGCCCAACGGCACGCCGGTCGCCGCGTTCGTGTACGCGCCGAGTGCCCCGATCACGCAATCGGATGTCACCTTCGACGCGACGTCGAGCACCGACGCCGACGGTCAGATCGTGACCTACTCGTGGAACTTCGGCGACGGTTCGACAGGAACCGGATCGGTCGTCAGGCACCAGTTCTCATCCGGCGGAGCCTACACGGTTGTGCTGACGGTAACGGATGACAGAGGCCTGTCGGCGTCGAAGTCGCTGAGCGTAGCCGTCACCGAGAGCGCGGCGCCGACGGCCGACTTCGTCATGTCGCCAACCAACCCGGTCATCAATCAGGAAGTCTTCTTCAACGCGAATGCCTCGAAAGCGTCGACTGGTCGGAGAATCACCCGGTACGACTGGGACTTCGGCTCGGGCACGCCGCAATCGGGGGTGACGGTCAGCAAGGCGTACGACGTGGCCGCCACGTACACGATCACCCTGGTCGTGACTGACGATGCCGGGATGAGGGGCACGACCAGCAAGACGCTGACCGTGAGCGCCGGCGCGTCGACCACACCAACGGCGTCGTTCACCTTCTCACCGACGTTGCCGACGGCCGGCCAGACGGTGTTCTTCAATGGATCGGCCTCGACGAGCCCGGCCGGAATCGCCTCGTATGCATGGGACTTCGGGGACGGGAGCACAGGCACCGGCGTGACGCCAAGCCACAGCTTCGCGACGGCGGCCACCTACGTGGTGCGCTTGACGATCACTGATAACAGCGGGAGGACCGCGACGACAACGAGCAACGTCACGGTCAGCTCCGTCAGCCCGAGCACGCCTCCGACGGCCAGGTTCGTCTTCTCGCCGGCATCGCCGGCGCCGTCCCAGAGCGTGTTCTTCGACGCCTCCCAGTCGTCGGCGGCGTCGGGCCGCACGATTGCGGCCTACGAGTGGAACTTCGGCGACGCCGGCTCCGGCACCGGCCGGACGGTCAGCCACGCCTACGCCAACGACGGCGTCTACACGGTGGTGCTCACGGTCCGCGACGACATCGGCCAGGTCGGCACGACCACCGTCGTCGTCACCGTGGGGGCGGTGCCCGTGGCCAACTTCGCGGTGTCGCCGTCGCCCGCGACGGCCGGCCAGCCCATCGTCGTCGATGCGTCGACGTCCACGCCGCAGGCCACCATCGTCAGCTACGAATGGAACTTCGGCGACAGCACCACGATCGAGTCGACCTCGAACCGGACGTTCACGCACACATACACGACGGCCGGTACCTACACGATCACGCTGCGGGTCACGGACTCCGCGGGGCGCAAGGCGTCGTCGACGAAAGAGATCAAGGTGAACTAGACTGGTGCACCGTGGCAGGCCCAACACGTATCGAGGAGCTTCGCAACCGGGTCCAGAAGGACCCGGCGTCGATCGCCTTCGCCCAGCTGGCGGAGGAGTATCGGCGCGCGGGGCGTTTTCGTGAGGCAATCGGGACCTGCCACGCCGGGTTGCTCCGGCACCCGGGGTACCTTTCAGCGCGCGTCACGCTCGGGAGGGCGCTGTTGGAAGTCGGTGACCTGGACGGCGCTCAGCGGGAGTTGACGGAAGTCATCCGCGTCGCACCCGAGAACCTGTCCGCGATCCGCGGACTCGCCGAGATCCACCGAAAACGAGGCAACCTCCCGGAGGCCCTCGAGCACTTCAAGACGGCCTTTGAACTCGCCGGCAAGGATCCGGCGATTGAGCAGATCGTCCGGGATCTGCGCCGCGACGTCAGCGCAGTTCCTGGCGCTGCGCCGCCCCGAGGTTCGACACCGTCGCCGGAGTCGCCGTCGCTCGCGCCATTCGTGGCGGCCGGCCGGACTCCCGTCGGCGTGCCGCCTGCACCCGCGCAGCGCTCCTCAGCGCCTGTCGTTCCGCCCCGTCCGGCCGTCGTGCAGGAGAGCCCGGACAACGCCAGGGCGCGCCGCACGGCGACATACCTCGAGCGCTGGCTGGAAGCCGTCATGGCCGACCGCCGAGCCCGCCTTTACGCCGTCCGCGCTTG
>JAPKZP010000690.1 GCA_026393735.1 Acidobacteriota bacterium | reverse complement strand
GCGAGAACACCGCGATGCCGAGGATGAAGACCCACGGATTGCGCGAGGACGCCAGCAGCAGGAATCCCGCCGCCCCGATCGCCATGCCCGAGACCATCGTCGGCAGCGCCGGCGTGTTCTTCACGACCCGGCTGACGATCACCTGCAGCAGGATGATCGTGCCCGCGTTGATCACGGTGACGTGCTCGGCGTCGAACTTGAACGTGGCGCCGACGCCGATCGCGCCCAGCAGGCCGTTGATGGCGGTGTTGACCGGCGTGCCGTCCACGAAATCGCGGAGGTACCAGAGGACCGAACCGAAGTTCTGGAAGTAGAGAATCCAGAAGCCCGAGTACACCACGATCATCAGCATGAAGCGCGAGTCGCCGAGCACTTCGGCCGCGCCCAGCAGGACCTGCTTGAAGGTCTTCGTGTTCTCCGGCCGGGGCGGCTCCGTGTAGATGAAGAGCGTCGGCAGCAGCATCAGCGCGCAGTAGATGGCCGACGCGAAGAACACGTACTGCCACGAGAAGCCCTTCAGCCAGCTTACGACGAGGGGTGCGAGGAACGCGCCCAGGTTGATCATCCAGTAGTAGATGCCGAACCCGAACGCCGAGTTGCTGTCGTCCGTCGTCCGCGCGATCGTGCCGGAGATGATGGGCTTGAAGAGGCCGGACCCGGTGGCCATGACCAGCAGCGAGAGGAACACCAGCGCGTAGCTCGAACTGTTGCCCGCCGCGAAATACCCCGCGGCCAGTAGCGAGAACGCCACCATCAGCATCCGCCGGTAGCCGTAGCGATCCGCGAGGGCGCCGCCGAGAATCGGCAGCACGTAGGTCATCGCGTACACGATGCTCTGGAGGAACCCGACCGACTGCTCGCCGAAGCCCAGGCCGCCCTGCGCGACCGAGCCGGTCAGGTAGACCGCGAGCACGGAGTTCATCCCGTAGTAGGCCGCCCGTTCGAACAGCTCCATGACGTTGGCGGTCCAGAACGTGCGCGGAAAGGCGCTTCTCGGGGTCTCGGGCATGCAAGGCTCCTTCGGGGGATCGGCACGGCATCGGGCCGCGGCCGAGATTCTACCCGATCCGCGGGCTGAACCTCGTCGCGGCCCGAATTGACGCGGGCAGGCCTGCCTGACACCGCGGCGCGCGCAGGGCCGAAGCCCTGCGCCACACCGGCAACTGTAGCCAACTCACGTGAGCGCTGGGCCTGGCAGCCGAGCCGTCACCGTGTCGTGACGTTCGTCCGCACCACCGGTGGCGGCGTCGCGTAGTTGAACGTGAGCTGGTCCTGGAGCCTGGCTATCCGGTCCTACTCGCGGGGATGGCTGCCGAAGAAGAAGTTCAGCACCCGCATGTCGTCGCCGTACTTCTCGCGGAAGCGCTCCCACAGCCGGGGCGCCTTGTTGGGGTCGTAGCCGCCCTCGTAGGCGTAGCGCAGGCCGACGCGGTCCGCCTGCTCCTCGCTTTCGCGGCTGAAGTGGTTCTCGAACGCCATCGCCGTTGCCATCGAGGCGATCTGCGTCGCGACCCGCGCCTTGCCGTTGTCGATCGTCTCGGCGGCCAGCAGGGCCGCGAGGCTCAGGCCCTGCACCCAGAGCCCCTTCTTGAAGTCCCGGTTCAGGTGTTCGTGCGTCACGTGCGCCATTTCGTGGCCGACGACCAGCGCCATCTCGTCGTCGTCCATCGCATCGAGCAGGCCGCGGAAGACCCAGATGGACCCGTTGGCCATCGCCATGGCGTTCCATTCCTTGCTGTCCACCACGTAGACCCGGAACCGCGACCGATCGACGTATGACGGCGTGATGCGATCGACGATGCGGTTGACGCGGTCGACCTGGGCGCCGGTCTCGTGGACGCGGCCGACCCGTGTCACGCTCCCGTCACCGTCTTCTTCGGTCACTTCGCCGTCGCGCAGCCATTGCTGTTCCTGGGAGTCGCACTCGTTGACGATGGTGGATTCGAACATGCCCACGCCGTTCGGCTTCGCCTCGATCTCGCGAGCGAGGATGGTGCCATCGCCGAGGCGCGTGCCCTTGACGGTGACCTCCGAGCCGAGTTCGATCGATTCAAACCCGCCGCGGGCTGCGCCTTTCAGCGCGGTGCCGCCGTTCGCGCGGATCTGCTGACCGTCAACGATGAGGACGTCGCCGCGGTGCCACTCGGCGTATCCGTGGAACGTCTGGGTCTTCTGGGCCAGCGCAAGGTCCGGCGTCAGGCTCAGCAGGACGAACGCAGCGATCACGAGAGAGCGGGGCATGGCAGACGCCTCCTGGAGTCACTTCACAACTCCCGCACCGCACTGTCGCGAATGTCGTGCCAGATCAAATGGCGGAGAATCATGCGAGAAACCGAGGAATTCGGCCGTGTGTGCCTGGGAGTGACCTCTGGAGAGGTCAGGCTTAGAATAGAGACATCATGTCAGCCCCAACTCCAGACCTCGCGTCAGCCGCCAGGGCTGCCGAGCGCGTCGGCATCGCCGTCGCGCGGCGCCACATCTTTCTGTGCTGCGACCAGACGAAGCCGAAGTGCTGTGACCGCGAACGGTCGCTCGCGGCCTGGGACTACCTCAAGAAACGGCTCACTGAACTCGGGCTCTCGAACGAGGGTGGCGTACTTCGCACCAGAGCCAATTGCCTGCGCGTGTGCGAGTCGGGCCCCGTCGCCGTCGTGTATCCCGAGGGCGCGTGGTACGGCAACTGCGATCCGCCCGTGCTCGAGCGCATCATCCAGGAGCACCTCATCGGGGGGCG
>JAPKZP010000583.1 GCA_026393735.1 Acidobacteriota bacterium | reverse complement strand
TTGCAGGTACCACGTAGATGTCCGTGTTCTGCGTCCGGTCCGGATCGGGCAGCGATCGGTTGCTCGTGAAGGCAATCGACTTTGAGTCGGGGGACCATGCCGGCTCGCTGTCGTCGAACGGCCCCGCCGTAAGTTGCCGGCTCGTCTTCGCGGCGACGTCGAACACGTGCACGTGGCTGCGCAGGTCGTTCAGGTACCCTTCGCCGTCCCGCTTGAACTGCAGCCGCTTGATCACGATGGGCTTGGCGGTCTTGTCGTCGGCTTTCTTGTCGTCGCCCTGCCGGTCGTCATCCGGGTCGTCAGGGTCGACGTCCGCCACGACGAGCGCCAGGCGGGTGCTGTCGGGCGACCAGGCGAGATCGGACACGCTGGCCTTGTAGTCTGTGAGCTTCGCGGCCTCTCCGCCGGCCCGGTTCAGCAGCCACACCTGGGTCTTTGAGCCGACGCGGCCGGACAGGAACGCGAGCCACTTGCCGTCGGGGCTGAACCGCGGCGCCCGCTCGGCCTTGTCGCTCGTCGTGACGCGGATCGCCTCGCCGCCGCCGATGGGCGCCATGTAGATGTCCGTGTCGCGCGAGTCCTTCTTCAGATCCGCGGACGTGACCGTGTAGGCAACCCACTTGCCGTCGGGGCTGATCCGGGGATCTCCGACGTCCTTCAACCCGAACAGGTCGTCGACTTTCAGCGGGCGCGTGTCAGCGGCGGCCGCAAGGGCCGGGACGAGCACGAACAGGGTCAGCAGGATCGTGGCGCAAAGACGCATGTGGGCCTCTCGGAATGAGTTTCTCGCGGCTGCCGGTAGAAACCGCTCCGGGAGAGGTTTTCCCGACTCCGAGAAACCACTCCGGGAGAGGTTTCCCTGGCCCGGCGAGCGGGACGATTCTAGCACCGGGAGACGTTGACCGCGCGACAGTGGGAGGGGTATCTTCCCATCCGCCCGGAGTCGAACCGTTGCCGCACGGAGCCCCCAGGGAGCACGTCCATGAAGCTCGTGGTGTCGCTTCTCATCGGGCTCGTCGTCATCAACGTGGTCCTCGCGGCCGCGGTTGCCGGGGCCATCAGCCTGAATTGGACCGCCCCCATCGTCATCAGCATCGTGGGCGCGCTGGCAGCCGTGGTCGCCGCCTTCATGACCCAGCGTGCGGCGCTGGCATGGGCTGGGCTGATTGCGATGCCCGCCGGAATCCTGGCTGGCATGGACGCGTCCAGCTATGCGGAACTCTCACGGCAGTCACACGTCCGGGACGTGCTCGTCGCCGATGCCACGGCACACCCGGAGGCCGGCGCGTTCTCCTTCCGTGACGGGACCGTGCGGATGGACCTGTCGGGGACATCCAGGCGGGTCTCGCGTTCCAGCCGCGACTTCTGGGCCGCGCCCGTCGTCGGGGATGGATGGACGGAGAGCATGCCGGTCACCGTCTGGGCGGTATGCGACCAGGTGTACGGGTGCACCAGAGAGTGGAAACAGGCGTTCCGCGCGGGGATCCGTCCAACCGCCCCGGTGTCCGAGTACCTGACCAAGGCGATCGCCAACGCGGAAGCCGATCGTGGTCTCACGTCCGCGCCGAATGCCGTGATGATCGTCTGGGTGCGCTCGGTCGAGAGCGCCATCGCCGAAGAGAATGACCGGATGTGGTTCGGCGTGAAGCTCTGGAACGGCGTGTGGATTGCCAGCGTGCTGATCGTCGCGGCCATCAGCGCATGGCGCCGCAAGCCGCGACAATAGCGATGAGGCCGTGCGGGCGCCACCGACGCCGGACCAGCCGATCCAGGCTGGCCGCTCGTCTACGGCCCCAGTGACGGATTCGGCGAACAGGGGCTCCTCGGCGCTTCGACATGGCCACGCACCGTGCAGGCCGAGGTGACCCGCGGCAATCGAATCTGAAGATTCCGTCAGGCGGGTCCCGCCCGCTGCTCTGTCGGCTACAATCGTTGGAATGGCTTCGTCGCAGGGTCCTTGCACCTGTCGCCTGTCCCCCTCCCGAACGGCATTCCCGGCTGCCGCCGCGCTTGCACTGTTCCTCGGTGTCTTGGGTTGGCCAATCGTCCCGGCCGCGCAACTGCGGACCGAACCCGGGATCCGGTCGCTCAAGACCGTCACCGTGCCGCCTCCGACTGGGGTCGAAGCGTACGTCAGGGACTTCCGAGTCCTCGTGGTGCTCGGTAAGGCGCTGTTCTGGGACGTGCAGGCGGGCAGCGACAACCGCACGGCCTGCGCGACCTGCCACTTCCACGCCGGGGCCGATCACCGTCGTCAGAACCAGCTCGCCTCGACGCCCGATACGGCGCGGGCAGTGCCGCTGAATCGTGTGCTCACGATCGACGACTTCCCGTTCTACCTCTTCGAGGACCAGAACAACCGGGCGTCCCGCGTTGTTCGCGACACGCGGCTCATCGCCGGATCCGCCGGCGTGCCCTTGCGCCAGTTCGTTGATATCTCGCGTGACGGGACCCCGGATCACGGCGCCGACCCGGATAGCCTGCCCGCTCCAGCAGTTGGCGGCCTGAAGATCCGCCAGGCCACGACGCGCAACACGCCAAGCGTGATCAACGCGGCGTTCAATGTGCGCAACTTCCACGACGGGCGGGCCAGTCGCACGTTTACGGGACGTACGCCGTTCGGGGAATCTGACACGGCCATGAACGGCCTGATGCTGATCGACGGGGTGCTCCAACCCCACCGTGTGCGCATGGAGAACGCGAGCCTGGCGTCCCAGGCTATGGGACCTCCACTGAATCAGGTGGAGATGTCCTACGCCGGACGCACGTGGCCGAAACTCGGCAAGAAGATGCTGCCGCTGGTGGCGCTGGGCACGCAGGCGGTTGCCCAGGACGACAGCGTGCTCGGGGAGTTCGCCAACGCGGAGGGGCTCGGGCTGAGACCGGATAACTCGTACGCCGCGCTCGTGCGCGCGGCGTTCAAACCGGAGTTCTGGGAGTCGTCAGCGGTCGTCGACGCCGACGGACGCGTCATCGACGGCGTCGCGGAACCGCGGAGTTCGGATGAGTTCACCCAGGCGGAGTTCAACTTCCCGATCTTCTGGGGGATTGCCGTCCAGGCGTACCAAGCCACGCTTATTTCGGATGACACACGCTTCGACCGCTACGCCGAAGGAAATGGGGCTGTCCTCACCGACCAGGAGCTCGCCGGCCTGAACGAATTCCTGAGCGATGCGGCCAAGTGCAGCCAGTGCCACGGTGGCCCCGAATTCACAGCCGCCTCGTTCACACACGTGGCGGCCAGAGGCTTCGACGCGAGCCGGCCGGACGCCTTCGGGTTCTTCCGCATCGGCGTCAGCCCGATGGCCGACGACATCGGCGCCGGCGGCACGGACGGATTCGGCATCCCGCTGTTCCCCGCGGCATCGCACGACTCGGCCAGCGGTGTCTTCAAGGCGCCCGGCCTGCGCAACGTCGAGCTGACGGGTCCGTATTTTCACACGGGTGGATCCGCAACCCTCGAACAGGTGATGGCGTTTTACAATCGACGGGGCGATTTACGGGAAGGGGGAAACCTCGACCCGGGCTTCCTGGAGGTTGAACTCGGTTCGCGAAGCGGGGAACGGCTCACCGCGTTCCTGAAGACGCTGACAGACGACCGCGTGAGGTACGAGCGCGCCCCGTTCGACCACCCGGCCCTGTGTGTACCGACTGGACACCCCGAGGCAGCGCCGGGCGTGCTCCTGCCGGACGGCAACGCTCCGGGCGAGCCCGTGGCCGGCGATACATGGGTACTCGTGCCTGCAGTCGGCAGGCGCGGCAGCCAGGTTCCTCTCCAGACATTCGAAGAACTGCTGCTGGGGATCGGGAACGACGGGTCGCGCGCCCATACGATGATCGCGCCGTGCAACCCGGGTGAGGCGCCGGCAGGGCGTCCGCGCTAGTCCCGACACGCTGAACCGGGATAGGTTCGTCCGAGGGGAACAGGAGACGGCTGGCGCGCGGCCGCAGGCGTGAACGAGGCCGGGCGTCAGAAGCGCCAGTCGATGCCGAGGACGGGGAACAGGCCCAACTGTTCGTCGAACCGGGGGCCGTTGGCGCGGCGGTCCCACGAGTAGCCTGACCAGTTGCGGCGGTTCGTGAGGTTCTGGGCGCCGGCGAAGACGATCACGGCCTGACCGCGGACCGTGAAAGTGCGATCCACCCGCACATCCCAGCGGAAGTAGTCGGGGGCGCGCGCTGCGTTCACCTGCGCGAGGTTGTAGATGCCGCGGTTCTGCGCCGTGGATGCCGCGAGGTCGAACGGGGTGTACGGGCGCCCGGACAGGTACGAGATGCGCGTGGACGCCTCCCACTTCCGGTTGAAGCGGTGGCCGCCGACGACATTCGCGATGAGCGGATAGTCGAACGACCCGGGACGCAGCACACCATCGAGCCCGGCATGCTGCGTCTGCGAGATGCTGAGATTCGCCTGGCCGAACCAGCGGTCGCCCGTGCGCCGCTCGGCGTAGAACTCGACACCGCGGACGCGGCCGCGGCCGGCGCTCGTGGTGGGAAACAGGATCTCCCGCACGTTGAAGGTGTCACCGACGTTGGCGAGCGACACGGACGGATACTGCGTCGACACGGGGTAGTCGCGGTAGTGCTTGACGAACACCTCGGCGGTGAGCCGGAGCCCGCCCGATCCCGAGAACGCCAGCCCGGTCACGACATGATCCGCGCGGAACGGCCTGGTCGCGCCGTTTTCCGGGAACGCGGCCAGGAACACGAAGAACGGCTGCTGGTAGTACACGCCGGCGCTCGCCTTCCAGGCGACACGGTCGGTGATCTGGACGCTCCCGGCAAGCCGGGGGCTGACGCGCGTCTGACTGATGTACTGGTAGTGATCGACGCGCGCGCCCCACGTGACGTTCAGCCGCCGCGTGAGGTCCTCCGTGGCCTGGAGGTACGCGCTCGACTGCCACGCGGTGAACGCGGTCTTCAGCGTGATCGGGTTCTGATTCGGCACCGGGGAATACGGGCTGTCGTACCCGTACGGCTGCGCGATGTCGTAGGTCAGCCGGAACTGCTTTACGCTGCCGCCCGCCTGGATTTTGTGCAGCACGGGCGCGTACGACGTCAGGTCGTACTTCAGCGTCGTCTCCTGCTCCCTCGACTGCTCACCGAAGGACGCGGGCGTGGCGACAATCACGTCGTCGATCGGGACGTCGGGCGGCGGAATCCCGAAGGCCAGAAGGTCTTTCACGGCCGACGTCGTCGACGCGTCCGAGTAACTCACGCCAAGCAGCCCGACGCCGCGCGCGCCGAACAGCCGCTGCCAGTTCAGGCCCGTGGCCGAGCGCCAGCCTTCGTAGCGGATGTCGAAGTTGTTCAGCTCGCTCGTCGGATCCGCCACATCCTGCGTCGCGCCGAGACGGATCGAGTCGCGACCGGTGAGGTTCACAATCCAGACGCGGTCGGCCGGCGACAGGTCGTAGACGCCCTTGGCATTGAACGTGTAGCTCACGGGCACGCCACCGATGCCGACGTCGTCCGTGAACAGGTCGAGAAAGCTGCGCCGCATCGACACGACCCACGACCCCTTGCCGCCGCGGATCGGGCCCTCGCCGACGAAGCCGGCGCCCGCGAATCCCACCGTGGCGCGCCCCTGCAGTCTGGTGCGCGATCCCTCGCGCTGCGTGATCTGCATCACGCTTGACGTGCGGTTGATGTAGGGCGCGGGGTACCCGCCGGTCAGGAATGTCACATCCTGCAGCAGCGCCGCGTCGAGGATGCTGTAGCTGCCGCCCGCGGAGGCGGCGTTGGCGAACGTGTTGATGTTCGGGATCTCCACGTTGTCGACGATGAAGAGGTTCTCGAGAGGGCTGCCGCCTCGGACGATGAGGTCGTTGCGGAAGTCGTCGGACCCAATCGCCACCCCCGGCAGCGCCTGCACGTAGCGCGACACGTCCTGCAGCGCGCCCGCGCTCGAGAACACCTCACCCGGGAGGATGACCTGGGCCGAACTCTTCACTTCCTCCGGCAGGCGCAGCGCCGGAGCCGTCACGGTAATCGTCTGCTGCACCGCCTCGAGCTTGGGGAGCGTCACTTCTACCTGCGCCGTGTAGCCGGCGCGGACTTCAACGGGGTCGCTGGCGATCGGCGGCTGCCCTGCCGGCTCGATCAGCAGCTGATAGCTGGACGGGCGCAGTTCGGCGATCTCGAACGAGCCGGTCGTGCCGGACGCCGCGCACCGCTCACTGCCGACGAGGCACACCCGCACGCCGCCGACCGGTGTGCCGTCGGCGTCACGGACCATTCCGGCAATCGTCCCGACACCCGCGGTGTTCTGGGCGACCGCCGCCGCCGGAGCACAGAGGATGACAAGTGACAGCAGAATCCGGGCCGGCCGGGACAAACGCATGCCTCTGTCTGACGCGCGGCCCGTGTCGGAGGATCCCGTCAGGATGCGAGAGGCTGGCCTGCGTGCCGTGCGATGGCGGCTGCCATCTCGGCCTGCGAGACGTGATGATGGGAGGCATGCCAGACGACCTGGCCGTTCCGCACCAACAGGGCCTGCGGGGACTGGTGCCTGACGCCGAAACGCTCCGCGATCGCAGTGGACAGCGCACGGCCGGCCTGCTCGTACGCGGCCTCGAGGGCCTCCGCGGGCGTGTGGAGGGACGGCGCCTCGACACGCCCGCTGCCGCCACTACGATGCCCACGGCAGCGTAAGCATGTACCCCGCGGCCCCGATGAACGTGACCGCGCCCAGCGAGAAGAACACCCAGCGCATCCTGGTCTTGAAGACCAGCCCGAGGCCTGCGAAGAACAGCGCGATCGTGAAGTACACAGTCGTCAGGCTGTACTTGTCGCCCGTCTCGTTCGCGGCCCGGCCCTCGGCGAACTTCGCCTCGGCCTCGTTGAGCTGCTTTTCGGCTGTCTCGAACATGCCGTTGGAATAGCTGTCGTCGTCGTGCAGCTCGGTGTCGAGGGCGACCAGCAGCGCTTCCTCGGGCAGCACGTCCTTGAGGTCCTCCTCGACTTCCGCTTCGGTCGTCGTCTTCTTCGCGCCGGGGACGTCCGGCTCGTACTTGTCCTTCGGCAGGCCGAGCGCCTCGTACGCGTCCTCGGAGAGCTGCTGCGTCAGGTAGTAGCTCGCGGTCTGGAAGTCCTTCTCCTTCTCGTCGGCGGACTTCGCGTAGATCCCGTCCAGGATGGACCGCTTCGCCTGCGCCACCGCGGCGTAATCGCTGTTGATGTTCGAGACGGCCTCGTTGTATTCCTTGGCGGCGCGCGTCGTCGTGGTGTTCGCCACACTGAAGTTCTCGAGCATCTTCCCGCCCCACTGCCCGTTCTGCACACCGGCCAGCGCCGCGCCAATCGCGCTCAGGCCCAGCAGGACCGCCACGCACAGCTCGAAGACATCAAACGGCTTCTTCTCGTCGTCACTCATGCACTGCTCCTCGTGTAGATGCCGCGCCTGATGGCGGCCGTTGTCCACCCACGCCTCCACTCCCGGCGGGTCCCGCGTCTCGCGGGATCCCGACCGCAGCGTGCCGGCGACTATCGTTTGATCATGCGGATTTCCGTCCCGCCGCGCCCGTACTCCACGTGATCCATCAACTGGCTGATCAGGTAGATGCCCCGGCCGTGGTCTGCGTAGAGCTGGTCGCCGGCCACCGGGCTGGGCACCTGTGAGGGATCGAAGCCCGGGCCGGGATCGCGCACGACGATCATCATGCCCCGCGCCTGATCGCACGCCACCGAGAGCTGAACGGTCTTGCTCGGGTTGTGCGCGCACCCGTACCGGACGGCGTTGGCCAGCGCCTCCCGCAAGGCAGTCTCGACTTCGAACTCCTTGCCCCGGGCACAGCCGGTGTCACGGACGAGGGTGAGCACCCGTTCCACGACCGGCGAAATGGCCGAGGCCTCGCCGGGCAGCTCCAGGTCGAGGCGCACGGCGAGTTCGGCGCAGGCGAACTCGACTGGCGTGTCGTCGTGGTCGGGGGGCATGGGACCCGTACGTAGTGTCAACTCGTTCGCTCCTCTACGTCAGCCGGCGCCGCGGCCGGACTGCATCTCGTTCGGGCCAAGGCGGTCGCCCGGGCCAGGTTCATCGAGTCTCGTCACGACGCGCAAGCGTGGCCAACTGGTTCGACACGATGGCCTTGATCTCCGCGCCCGTCTGAGGGTCCCGAAATGTGGCGCGGTCGAGCGGGACCTTGTACGCCACGATTCGCCCTTTGAGGCGCGGAAACCGCTGGGTCATGGCGCTCACCCACGCGTCCTTGACCGCCTCGGTCGCCCAGCTGCCGCGGCTGTACACCACGAACCGCGTGCGCGGGTTCCCGAGCGCGATGTACCCGAGCAGCACTTCGAGCTTGTCGGCCGCATGCGGATAGATGACGCCGGCGTATCGGTTGTCGAGCGCCGGGTCGCCGAGCAGCGTCGCGTCGTAGAAGCAGGAGCGATGCACCAGGATGAGCGCCGGGTTCTCCCGGAGCACCTGGTCCTCGCGGTGCCACGACGTGCTGGAGGTTTCCTTCACGAGTTCAACGGGCAGGTCGCGGAGCAGGTCCGTGAGATCGTCCGCATTCGTGCCGCCGGCCTTCAGCGTCGCAGGATCGTAGACGCGCGCCGGGTGCGGCGAGTCCATCATCACGATGACGGGCGTCCCGCTCGTCGACGGGACGGGCGCGGCGCCGAACCTGGCCCAGCCGGCCACGCCGCCCAGTGCGGCCACCGCCGCGATCGCGCAGCCGACCATCCACGCGCGGCGCGAGACACGGCGCCCCGCGGGTACCGGGGCCGCGGGCCGGACGGCCGCCGGGTGGTTCGACTCGTCGGCGATCCACCGCAGCTCGCGGAGCAGGTCACGGGCGGACTGCCAGCGATCCGCGGGGTCCTTCTCGAGGCACGCGCGGACGGCCAGGTCGAGTCGCGGAGGCAGGCCAGTGGCTCCGGACAGCGGCCGCGGCTCCCGTTCGAGGATGGCGGCGATGAGCGTCGCGGTGTCCGCCGCGTCAAACGGCCGCTGCCCTGAGACCATCTCGTAGATGACGGCCCCGAGCGCGTAGAGGTCGCTTCGCCCGTCAGCCTCCTCCCCGCGGAGCTGCTCTGGCGCCATGTAGTGGAAGGTGCCGAGAATCGTGCCCTTCGCCGTCAGCGGTCCCGACCCGCCTCCCGGTGACGTCACCGCCGCCGACGCCAGCGTCACCTCGGCGGCGGGTGAGACGACGCCGCCGCGCTTGGCGAGCCCGAAGTCGAGCAGCTTCGCGCCAGCCTTCGTCAGCATGATGTTGCCGGGCTTGAGGTCTCGGTGGACGATGCCATGGCGGTGGGCGCGATCGAGCGCGTCGCAGATCTCGATCGCGATCCGGAGCGCCTGGTCCAGGGGGAGCGCGGCGGTCGAGAGCCGGGCCGCCAGCGTCGTGCCCTCGAGACACGGCATCACGAGATATACCCGGCCGCCCTGCTCGCCCACGTCGTACAAGGAGCAGATGTTCGGGTGATCGGGCGCCGA
>JAPKZP010000174.1 GCA_026393735.1 Acidobacteriota bacterium | reverse complement strand
GACCGTTTCGCCGAGCACCTCTATGCCTCGAAGTTCGACGCCTCGCCGCGTGCAGCCGGGCAGTCGACTTCCCGAATCCACATCCTCATCAACAGCCTCCCTTCCGACTTGCTCCAGCGTCCCATCCTGACGCCCCAAGAGGCCGAACGGCAGCGGCGGTATGACCACCTGACGCCCGCTTCCAAGGACGCACTTCTCCAGTTCCTGTCTGGCGGCAGGAAGCTCAAAGCAAACTCCAGTTTCGACCACCCTGCTCTTTCCACTCGTCTGTACTCGCCCCGGAACCGGGAGAATACCGTGGACAAGGCTCTGCGGTTTCTCAGGAAGATCGGGAAGAATGATCTGCTTGCGGTGTCTCAGCAGGACACCGAGGCATACATCGCCCATCAGGAAGGAAGCCAGCGACGGAAGCTCGCCCTTGACACTCTTGTGGACCTCCGCCCCCTGTTCGCGAACCTTGTTGCTCTCGGCATCATGCCGGGGAATCCCGTGGCGGGATACTCGGAGAAGGCTTCGCGACTGAACGACGACTACGTTCCGCAAGAGGGCATGAATCTCTTGCACGACATGACGACCGTCGACTGGCAGGACTGGGTCAACGTAGAGGGACGCCTCGCCTGTTTCGGATTGGCCTATGACTTCGCCCTGAGGAACGGCGAGATAAGCCGTCTCCGCGTTCAGGATGTGAGGATAACTGGCGACTTCGTCGAACTTACGATCCGGTCCGAGATCCAGAAGGGAGAAGACAAGCCCTCCGTGTCCCGCATGAACTGTTTCCCGGAAACGAAGCGTCTGATGGTCGCCTACCTCAAGCTCCGGGAGCGAACATGTCTGGAGACGGATGCCCTCCTGATCAACCGTCAGGGCGGGCCACTCTACGACAATGGATGCCGTGACCTCATCCAAGATCACTGCCGTCGGTTGGGCGTCACGACGCACAGGGGCCTTGTTCCTTCAACCCACCGATTCCGTCACAGTTTCGGAACCTTGAACATAGAGCCGCTGGGATTGAAGCTGCCCGTCACTGACATCATGCGACGGCTGCGGCATACCAGCTACGACGTAACCACCCGAGTCTACATCACGAACAACCCGCTTATCGAACGGGCGAAGCATGAGGCAAGGTTCAACCCGGAGAATCGCATGCCGGAAGAACGAAAGCGTACTGTCTTGGCTCCCCAAGAGGAGCCCGAGTGGATGCGTGAGGCCGAGGCGTTGCGGTGTCTTCGTAAACTGGGCATCCGCCGGTCATCGCTCCAGCGGTACTTCGGGAAGCAGGGCTCCTGCGGAAGACCGCCCGAGGCATTCTCTACATGAAGCAAGGCGTGGACGACCTAACGAAGAACCACGTCTCCAAAGCAGAGGCGATGCAGATGCTCGGCTTGAGCCGATCTGGTCTTGCTTACTGGGCCTCGGAGAACGGCGTGGAATCCGTCCTCATTGGCAAGGTCAGCCTGTGGTTGTTGGACGAGATCATGACCGGAATGCGTCGAAAATCAGCGTAGAGACTGGACGCTTGACTGGACGATTATGCACTTTTCAGACGCCCATAAATGGACAGGAAATGCAGGTTAGCCCGCACAGATGCAGCTACTTACAATTCCAACACTGGACGCCATTGGCGAAGCCATCGCACTCTGGAGGCCGTGGGTTCGATCCCCATCCGCTCCACCAGGTTTGGTATCACGCAAGCGGCAGAAGACGTTCCCCGGCAGCACCCCTCGAATCCCCCCTTTCATGGTTTGAGAACCGGAGGGTTCAGGGTTCGGGGTTCAGGACGGAGCAGGCTTTCCTGCCGTTTCTTTCTCCTGAACCCTGACACCCTGAACCCTGGTTCCTCAAACAGGTAACTCGCTCAACGCGATGTGTTTCGCGTTTACCCCACGGCAGCGGATCTTACTGCAGCAGCACGGCGCGGTAGAAGCGGGTGGCGACGTTGGTGGAGGGGTCGACGATTTCGATCGTGTCGGCGGTCGCGCGGTTGGTGGAGAGCGGGGTCCAGCCGCCCGCCGAGAGGTCGTCCGTGAACTCGACGACGTAGGCGTGGCCCGCAGTGGCGGGCAGGCTGAGGGTCACGGCGCTTTCCGACGGACCCGCCATGCCCAGCACGTCGGGCGCCACCGGCGGGCCGGACTGGTTGGCGGCGCGCGGCGTCCAGTTGGTCATGACGCAGAGGCTGTTCGTATCGCCGTCGGGATAGAGTCCCTGGCTGACGTTGCGGATCTGGTCGCCGAACGCGACCGCGTGCTGCCAGGTTCCGTCGGCCGCGTAGAGGCCGATCGTCTCCCCGGCGTTGTTCAGCTTGAAATTCGCGTGCAGGTCGCCGTTGGTGCCGGGGCCGTTCTGGAACTCCTCGTTGTCGGCCCAGACCAGCAGGAAACCGCGCGGGCCGATGACCGTGTTGGTCGGGACGGGCCACTGCGCCGGCTCCGCCAGATCGTCGGTGAGGTGGTAGCCCGTGAGGTTCACCGCCGCGTCGTTGGGGTTGTAGAGTTCGAACCAGTCCTGGTGGAGGCCGTCCGCCGGGTCGGGGTAGCCCGCGGGGCCGGCGTTGTCGGCCATCCACTCGTTGATGACCACCGGGCGCGGGGCGTAGAGGCCGAGGTTGGTGACGACCGTCGAGACGAGCGCATTGGTCATCAGGAGCCCGCTGCGATTCACCCCCTGGACCGAGAAAGAATTGACGGCCTGGAACAGCGGCACGCTGGCCGACCAGTTGGTCACGGTGTTCCAGACCAGGGGGTAGCTCAGGCCGTTGATGAGGATATTGCTCACCCCGACCGCCGCGGTGCCCGAGAGGGTGGCGTGGTCGTTGGTGACCGCGAAATTCGCGCCGGGGTTGGTGAGGGCGAACGGCGTCGAGAGCGGCAGTTTGCTGCGGACGGTGGCGGCGCGGATCGCCAGGAAGTTCACCGCCTTGGACCAGTCCTGGGTCACGAGTCCGGAATAGCGGCCGGACCAGGCGCCCATGTAGGCGGTGTCGCCCGTGAGGGTCGACAGGTCGAGCAGATGCCCGTAGAAGGCGCGCAGATTCGCCGGGATCTTTGTGATGAGGTTGTAGGTGGTGGCCGAGTTGGAGCCGGGGAAAGCCTGATTCGTCTGCGTCGTGAGGTAGCTGTAGTCCATGTCCCACAGGAAGGCCATGCCCTTGCTGTCCTCGGGACGGAAGTAGATGATCAGATTGTGGGAGTTGCCGAGGCTGTACATGTCGGTGATCCCGATCAGGCTGAGGAAGGCCACGCCCCGCAGCCACTCGTCGACGTCGACGCACGCGCGCGTCTGGCTGTCCAGGAGGGCAATGTTCGTCTGGCTGAACGCCTTGGCGAGCGCCATCATGGGCGCGTAGTTGTTGCGGCCCGAGTGATTCTCCTTCAGGAAGGTCCAGCGGTACGCCTCCGGGTCGTCGCCGAGGTTCTTGATGTCCGTACCCAGCACGGCGTCGGGCTGGGGCAGTTTCGGCGCCTGCACGTCGCCGGAGACGGCGGGGGTGGTCGGGTAGTAGATCAGCGCCAGTTTGTACAGTTCGCCGTCGCTGCCCTCCGGGTACTGCGTATCCAGGAACAGGCTGCCGTATTTCGCCATGATCAGCAGCCCGGTGCTGTCGTCGTTCGTGCGCGGCGAGAAGAACTGGATGAGGTCGTCGTACATGCCGGGCAGGCCGCCGGCCTTGTTGACGGCGTTCTTGAGCAGGATCTCGTCGTGGTCGCCGCCGTTGCCGGAGTACCCGCCCGAGCGGTCCACCGTGAAGCTGTCGTGGACGCCCCGGAAGAGGCGGTCGGACGGAAGGTAGACCGTGTAGCCGACGCGGCTGGCGACGTCCCGCCCGCGCTCGCTGCTCTGCAAGTGTACGCCCCCGTCGTAGTACGCCTTGCGTTCATCGTCGATAATCGTGCAGGCCATCTTCTCGTTGCTCATCACGTTGGTGTGCGCGTGCACGAAGGTGACGTCGTCCGGCGTCAGGATCAGCCGCACCGTATGTACCCGCGGCATATAGGCCGCCCCGCCGGCCACGTCGTAGAGGGCGCGGGAGTTCGTGCCGCCGGCCGGGTACGCGGACGCGGCGCCGAGGCCGTCCACCGCCTGCACGTAGAACTGCACGACGTTGGTCGTGCCCTGCCCCGGGATGGTGCCGGCGAGCCGCGTCATGCCGTTGGTCGCCGTGCGGCTCATCGGCACGCTCTGCCACGCGCCGCTGTTGACGGCGTAGCAGAGCGTGCCGGTCGCCACCCCGTCGGGGTCGGCGG
>JAPKZP010000348.1 GCA_026393735.1 Acidobacteriota bacterium | reverse complement strand
GAGCTTGCGCAGAATCCAGATCACCTTGCCTCGGTCATGCCGCCCGGGCGCGCCGCCCGGCGGCTGCAGGTTGAGGCTGAACGTGCCGACGACATATGCGAGCGAACCGTGGCCCTCGATGGCCTGGGGCCCGATAACCAGGCCGGTCGCCCCTTCCTCGTTGACACGCGCGTCGTACCAGCCCTTCACGGCGTCGACGCCGCGCAGGGTGTTCCGGTTCGGCGGCATCAGCGAGGCGCCGGGGGAGAAGAAAGTGCCGATCTTGGCAACGTCCTTGGCGTTGTACGCCGCAGCGAAGTCCTGCACCATCTTCCGGACCTGGTCGGCGTCCGGCTTGCCGAACTCCTGGGACGGCGCCGATCCCCCGCAGGACGCAACGCTGAGAGCGATGAAGAGCGCGCAGACTCGAGCCAGCCGCTGACACATGATCTTGATCCCCTTTCTATAGAGCATTCTAGCCTCCGAGCGCCGTCCACAGGAACCAGATCCCCATCGCCAGCAGAAACGCTTGCGAGAGTCGGTTGACGAACGCCCGGTTGCGGACGAGCAAGTCGTCGGCGACGGAGACGCCGAGGAGCGCCGGCGCGGTGCCGAGACCGAACAAGGCAAGCGCGGCCGCGCCCTGAAGCGCACCGCCTCGCGCCACGGCCGCGATGAGGGCCGAGTACAGGAGGCCGCATGGCAGGAGGCCGAGGAAAAGCCCGACGAGGAATGGGTGTCCCGGGACGCGTCCCTTGAGCGCGCCAGCGGCACGGGCAAACAGGGACCCGCCAGTGCCGAGGCGAGGAACGAGGTCCGACAGCGCCACGAGCGCCCAGATGACCAGGACGCCGCCGGCCACGATCGACGCGGCGCGCTGGAGGCCGAGCAGCGTGCCCGCGAGTTCGACGACCCCGCCGAGTGCCCCGGCAACCGCGCCCAGCACGGCATAGGTGACCACGCGCCCTGCGGTGTACCAGCACTGCGCGGCAAAGGTGGCAAGGCGCCTGCCGTCTGGCGGCACATACCGGCGCGACACGAACAGGACGAACGGCGAGCACATCCCGACGCAGTGCCCGAAGCCCCCAAGAAGGCCGAGCGTCAGGAAGCCGAGCAGGTCGATCGTCTGGATCACGGCGTGGGCGGTTGTCCGGCAGGTGTCAGGTCGAAGCGGAAGCGGGCCGTCCGGGGCTGTCCGGAGGTGGCGCCCTCGACGGTCGCGTACCAGCGCCGCTTCCCGCTCGGACACAGCGGGAGGACCACCTCGGCCTCCTGCCACCCCTGCGCTCCGGGGACGAGCGAGTACCGATGGTCCCCCATCGGCATCGTCATTTCGAAGGTGATCCGGCCCCCCTCGAGGGCCACGGCAGAGCCGAGCGAGCTGGCGCGAATCCGAGCCCGGAACTTCGCGAAGGCCACGGGCGGCTGCGGTGCGAGCGACAGCGTGATCCGGACCTCCCCCACGTCGACGGAGCCGTCAGCGAGGGTAACGTCCGGCAGCGCCTCATCACCAGAAGCTTGTCGCGCCGCTGCTGACGCCGACGGGGCTTGCCCCGCCATAGTCGTTGGCTGGTGTCCTGCCGATGGCGCAGGCGGGCGGAGGCGGGCCCCGT
>JAPKZP010000441.1 GCA_026393735.1 Acidobacteriota bacterium | reverse complement strand
CGCTGAGTCGGCCGAAGACGGCCTTTGCCGGCGCCCTGCACCTGATGCGCGTGCTGGTCCAAGAGACGTAGGCGCCGCACTTCACGGTGCCGAACCTGACGTAGCTCGTGCCGCGGCTGGCGCAGAAGCCCGTGCCCGTGATCGTCAGCCAGTCGCCAAAGCCGCCGTGATCCGGCGTCACACTGCTGATGGTCGGAGGCTGGACGTAGGTGAACCCATCCTCGAGCGTGGACGGCGCTTCACCCGGAATCGTCACGACGACGTCCACGGCGCCGGGAGCACGCGGCGGCGTCACGGCAGCCAGCGTGCGCGCGTCCACGAACGACACCGACGCGGCTGGCGTCCCGCCGAACGAAACCGTCGCGCCCTCACTGAAGTACTGCCCGTTGAGTGTGATCGTCGTGCCCCCGCCAACCGGACCGATCGCGGGCGAAACCTGTTCGAGCGCGACCTGGATTGCGAACAGCCGGACGCATCCGTTCTTGAAGTCCGTCGAGTGGTAACAGCCGCGGCCCCCGACCGCGATCGTCCCCGGCGTCGCCGCCATCGACGAGGGCGGGAGGTCCTGGAAGACCGACCCCACCCACCGGCCCGCCTCGTACCAGGCCCCATTTCCGCCGGTCCCGGACTGCCTGAAGACATAGGCCGCCGCGCCCGCCTCGGTAGACGCGCCCAGCACCACTTGGGCGTCATTGAGGGCGAGCGAGGACCCAAACGAGTCCTTCACCTGAGGATCGCCTGGCGCAAACGTGGCGAGGTGGGTCCACGATGCACCGGCGCGTTCGAACAGGTAGGCGACGCCGGTCTGCGACAGCCCGTTGTGGGCTGCCGGCGCGCCGACGAGGAGCCGCTCGCCCGACAGCGCGATGTTGCGTCCGAAGCCCGGGTCTGCCCCGGCCGCGGGGTCGGGCACCTCGAGGCTTCCGGTCTCGACCCAGCTCCCGTTCACAAGGCTGAACACGAAGACCTTGTTTGCGAAGTAGCCACCGACGGCAGCCACCGTGCCGCTGATCGCGACTGGTGATCCGAAGCTGGTGATCCCTGCATGGTCGAGCGTGCCCTCGAGCTGCCAGCCCTGCGCGCCATTCACGTAGACGGCGGCCACGCTGCCCGCATCGGCGCCCCACGGCGCACCGACGATGACCCGCTCTCCGGACAGCGCGACGTCAGCGCCGAAGCGCTGGCCTTCCGTGTGGCCGTCGGCCACCAGCCGCGTGGTCTGGGTCCAGCCTCTCGTCCGCTCGAACACGTAGGCTGCGCCGCCTGCCGCATGCCTGGGCGCCCCGACCACGAGACGGCTGCCGTCGCTGGCCATCGATGTGCCGAACTCGTCGCCCGCGCTGGAGTCGTCTGGCGAGAGCGCCGCCTCGAACAGCCAGGTGCCACCGCTCCGGACGAACACGTGCACCCTGCCCGGCGAATGGGGCACCTCAAAGGGGTCGCCCGGATCGCCAACGAAGAGACGATCGCCCACCAGCACCGTACTCTGGCCGAATTCGTCTGGACGTGCATAGTCAGGATCGACCACTTCCAGTTGCTCGTGACCGGGTG
>JAPKZP010000245.1 GCA_026393735.1 Acidobacteriota bacterium | reverse complement strand
GACCTGCACGCGTTCGCGACTTCCCTCGATGCGACGCTCGCGGTGCTGGCCGGTGACCGGTCGCTGGCGCTGGCGCCGGGGTCGACCGCGGAACCGGCGACCCTGGGGACGGCGGCCGTCGCGCGATCCCGCCGCGCCCTGGCCCGGTACTGGCGTGGGCTATAATCGACTGGATATGAGCGAGTACCGACCCCAGGCGATCGAGGAGAAGTGGCAGCAGCGCTGGCGCGACAGCCGCGCCTTCGAGGTGACGGAGGACCGCGCCAGGCCGAAGTTCTACTGCCTCGAGATGTTCGCCTATCCGTCGGGCCACGCGCACGTCGGTCACGTCCGGAACTACATGATTGGCGACGTGATGGCGAGGACCAAGCGGATGCGCGGCTTCAACGTGCTGCATCCGTTCGGGTGGGATGCCTTCGGCCTGCCGGCCGAGAACGCCGCCATCAAGAACGGCATCCACCCGGAAACCTCCACGCTGGCCAACATCGCGCACATGAAGGGGCAGTTGCAGCGGCTGGGCATCAGCTACGCATGGGAGCGGGAGCTCGCCACGTGCATGCCCGACTACTACCGCTGGAACCAGTGGCTGTTCCTCCGGATGTTCGAGCGCGACCTGGCGTATCGGCGCCGATCGACGGTGAACTGGTGCTCGTCGTGCCAGACGGTGCTCGCCAATGAGCAGGTGGTGGACGGCGGGTGCTGGCGCTGCCATACGCTCGTGACGAACCGCGACCTCGAGCAGTGGTTCTTCCGCATCACGCATTACGCCGACGAACTGCTGAGCGCCATCGACACGCTGACGGACTGGCCCGAGAAGGTTCTGACGATGCAGCGGAACTGGATCGGGCGGTCGGAAGGCGCCCGGATCCGTTTCCCGCTCGTGGATCCCTCCGGAACCGGCGGCTCGACCGACATCGAGGTCTTCACCACGCGCATCGACACGATCTACGGGGCGACCTTCGTCCTGCTCGCGCCGGAGCACGCCCTGGTCGAGCGGCTGGCGGCCGAGTCGGCCGACCCGGCGTCGTTGCGCGCGTCGGCGGATCGATTCCGCCGCCAGGAGCGCAGCGCGCGCATCACCGGCGACGCCGAGAAGGAAGGCTTCAGCACCGGCCGCTTCGCGCTCAATCCCTTCACCGGCGAACAGGTGCCGATCTGGGTCGCCAACTTCGTCCTCGGCGAGTACGGCACCGGCGCGGTGATGGCCGTGCCGGCGCACGACCAGCGGGACTTCGAGTTCGCCACGAAATACCGGCTGCCGATCCGGGTGGTGATTCAGCCCGAGGCTGACGGCGCCCAGCCGCTCGATGCGGCGGTACTCACGGCTGCCTACTCGGAGCCCGGCCGCGTGGTGAACTCCGGGGACTGTTCCGGATTGTGGTCGACCGACGCCCTCGTCACGATGGCCGAGATGGCGGAGCGACGCGGTATCGGCCAGCGCACGGTCCAGTTCCGTTTGAAGGACTGGGGCGTGTCGCGCCAGCGCTACTGGGGCACGCCGATTCCGATCATCCACTGCGCGGCGTGCGGCCTGGTGCCCGTGCCCGACGACCAGCTGCCGGTCGAGCTGCCGAGGATCACCGAGTTCACGGGCCGCGGTGACTCGCCGCTTGCGAGCGTGCCGGAATTCGTCAATGTGCCGTGTCCCAGGTGCGGAGCGCCCGCGCGGCGCGAGACCGACACGATGGATACGTTCGTCGATTCGTCCTGGTACTTCTACCGGTTCTGCGACGCGAAGAACAGCACGCAAGCCTTCGACCCGGCGACGGTCGCGTACTGGGGGCCGGTGGACTTCTACAGCGGCGGCGTCGAGCATGCCATCCTGCACCTGATCTACTCCCGGTTCTTCGCCCGGGTGTTCCGCGACCTCGGGATGGTGAACCATGGCGAGCCCTTCGCGCGCCTGCTCACGCAGGGCATGGTGCTGAAGGACGGCGCCGTCATGTCGAAGTCGAAGGGCAACGTGGTCGACCCGGACGACATGATCCGGAAGTACGGCGCCGACGCGCTTCGTCTCTACGTCATGTTCGTCGCCCCGCCTGAGAAGGAAGTCGAGTGGACCGACGCCGGGCTGGAAGGGGCGTTCAGGTTCCTCATGCGCGTGTGGCGGTTCGTGCAGGCCTGGCGGGAGGCGGTCGCGAGGGCGTCCGGGGACGCGATCGCCGCAGGCAGCCTGTCGGATGCCGAGCGCGCCTTGAGGCGGAAGACGCACGACACCATCCGGCGCGTGACGCAGGACATCGACCCGCGCGTCCACCTCAACACGGCCGTGTCGGCGCTCATGGAACTCGTGAACGAGCTGTACCTGTTCTCCGAGCAGCACACGACGGCCGGCGCGACGACGCGGCGGATGGAGGAAGGGCTGGCAGTCGCGGGCGAGCGGCCCGAGACCGTCGCCGTCCTGAGGGAAGCGATCGAGGCGCTGGTGCTGATGCTGTCGCCCTTCACCCCGCACATGGCCGAAGAGCTGTGGGAGGGCCTCGGCAAGTCGGGCGGCATTGTCGTCGAGCCCTGGCCGTCGTTCGACCCCGAGGTGGCCAGGGCGGATGAAGTCGTCGTGCCCGTGCAGGTAAACGGCAAGCTGCGAGGGCGAATCACCGTGCCGGCCGACTGCGACGAGGACACCATCCGGGCGGCGGCACTGGCCGACCCTGCCGTGGCGGTCCACACCGCGGGCAGGACCGTGAAGAAGGTCATCGTGGCCAAGGGCAAACTGGTCAGCATTGTCGTGCAGTAGGAGACTTGTGCGCATCATCCTGAACGCGTGTCTCGTGTTGGCTCTCGCGCTCTCGAGCGGAGCGTGCGGGTACTCCCTGGCCGGCCGCGGATCGTTCCTCCCGGCCTACATCCGGACGATCGGCGTGCCGCAGTTCGGCAACGAGACGCCGTACTTCGAAGTGGAGCGGCGGTTCACCGAGCGCGTGCGTTCCGAGTTCATCGGCCGCGGCCGCTACCAGGTGCTGCCGCAGGAAGTCGGCGTGGACGCCGTGCTGCGGGGCACGATCAGCGGGCTGTCGATCGTGCCGGCCAACTTCAACGAGAACCAGCAGGCTACGCGCTACGTGATCTTCATCAACACGAGAATTTCGTTCGTGGATCTGAAGAGCGGCAAGACGCTCTGGGAGAACCCGGCAATGGTCTTCCGCGAGGAATACGACCTCCCGGCGGACACCCAGGCCGGCAACCCGTCCGCCTTTTTCGGCCAGAGCTCCAACGCGCTCGAGCGCGTCGCCAACGACTTCGCGCGCTCCGTCGTGAGCGCGATCCTCGAAGCCTTCTAGTCACGGAGCCGACCACCGTGCCGGGCCGCGTTCCACCCCAGTCGATCGAGGCGCAGATCGCGGCCGGGCGCGTCGAACCCGTCTACCTGCTGACGGGCCCCGACGACGAGCAGAAGGCGCGGCTCGTGTCGCTCCTGGTCGACACGATCGAGGCCGACCTCCGTCCCTTCAACGTCGACAAGGTATTTTCGGCCGACCTCCGCGACGACGCGCGCAAGCAGTTCTGGAACGTGATGCAGCTGGCGCGAACGCTGCCGATGATGGCGCCACGGCGGGTCATCGTGGTCGCGCAGGCCGAGAAGCTGATGGCGATCTTCAAGCAGGCCGACGATGAGGCGCCGGCGGCCCCGGCGACGGCCGGGAAGAAGGGAAGGAAGGCGCCGGAGCGCCGCGCAGGCGACGCCGAACTGGCAGCGCTGGAGGACTACCTGTCCAGCCCGTCGCCGGACTGCGTCCTCGTGTTCGTGGCGGGCGAGGGACTGAAGCGGACGCTCAAGCCCGTGCAGTTGATCGAAAAGCTCGCCGTGGTTGTCGACTGCGACCCGCTCGCGGACGCGGGTGATGCGATGGCATGGGTGAAGGCGGAAGCGTCCGCCGAGGGCGTCCGTGTCGAGCCTGCCGCGGCGCGGCTCCTTGCCAGCCTCGCGGGTGG
>JAPKZP010000582.1 GCA_026393735.1 Acidobacteriota bacterium | reverse complement strand
CGAATGGTAGACTGAAACGCTCATGTCCGCGACATCCGATCGCCTTTTCACGCCCCGTTCACCGGCGCCCTGGCCGGCCGCCTCGGCTACCAGGGGGCGTTTGCCGTTGGAGCCGGACTCTCCGCGCTGGCCATTCCGTACTTCATGAGCGTGCGCGGCGTGCTGCCGGAGAGCAAAGGCCAGTGTCCTACGGCACTAAGACAGTCGCGCGCTGTGCGCACTCCGCCTGGTAGCGTTCCGCCACACGCGCGGCCACGCGGGATCCGGAGCCTGCCCTCGCGAGGATCACGATCGACCCGCCGAAACCGCCGCCGGTGAGCCGGGCGCCGTACACGTCGCGGTCGCTGCTCGCGATCTCGACGAGGGCATCAACCGGCGGTGCGGACACGTCGTAGTCGTCCCGCATCGAGGCATGTGAGGCGTAGAAGAGCTCGCCCGCCTGTCCGGGGTCGTTCGCGCGCAGAGCCGCGACCGCCTGCAGCACGCGCTCGTCCTCGGTCACCACGTGACGGGCCCGCCGACAAAACGGCTCGGCCAGGGCTTCGATTTTCGGCAGATCGGTCATCGCCACATCGCGCAGTTGCGCCACGCCGAGGAGACGGCACGCTTCTTCGCACTGCGCCCGCCGCGTCGCGTACTCGCTCGTGACGAGCCGGCGCCGGACTCCCGAGTCAATCACGACGAGCTCGACACTGGGCGGAATCGGCACGCGCTCGAACCCGAGCGTGCGCGTGTCAAGGAAGAGCGCCGTGCCCGGCTGGCCGAGGCTGACGGCCATCTGGTCCATGATGCCGGTCGGCGCGCCCACGAATTCGTTCTCAGCCCACTTCCCCACCATGGCCAGCTCGACATCGTCCAGGGCCAGGTCACAGGCTGACCGCAGCGCGCGCGCGACGCTCACCTCGAGCGCCGCGCTCGACGAGAGTCCGCTGCCGAGGGGCACCGTCGACTCGATGCGCAGGTCGACGCCGACCAGCGCATATCCCCGCCGCCGCAACGCCACGGTGACACCCTGTACGTAGTCCACCCAGGTACGTGTGGGAGACTCCTCGCCGATGACGAACTCGGCCCACCGGCTGGCGGGTTCCACGTTGGCGCTCCACACGCGCACACGCCGGTCGGCCCGCCGTGCGAGTTCAACCCGCGTGCGCTGCGGGATGATCGCCGGGAGGACGAAGCCCCCGTTGTAGTCGGTGTGCTCGCCGATGAGGTTGACCCGGCCCGGCGCATCAGCGGAAACCGCGGCCGGCGATCCGAAGAGTTCGCCGAATGTGCCCACCCGCTACCTCCGTTCGCGCCGCAGTATCGCCGCGCCCGCCAACTGGCTCAGTACCGGCCCGGTCAGCATCTGCAGCGTGGACGGCATCGGCGTCAGCGCTTCGGCAACGCCGGCGCCGCAGCAGGAGTTGGGGGCGCGGGCGTGAGCGCGTCAACAAGCACGTCCCCATCCGGCTGCGGCAGGGTCACGCCGCAGAGAAACGCCAGCGTCGGGGCAATGTCGGCGGGGCTCACCGCCCGGAGGTACTCGCCACGCCGGATGCCGGCCCCATAGAGCAGAAGGGGCACGTGCTGATCGTACGCGTAGTAGGTCCCGTGACTCGCGGCATCACCCGGCTGCGAGGTCCCATCGGCGGCCACATAGAACCAGTTGGGGCGGGGAGCCACGATGATGTCTCCGCTGCGCCCGGGAAAGTAGCTGAGGAGCGCGGCGCGCGCGTCCCGATCGCCAGCTGCCGCGTGGGCGTCGAGCGATTCGCCGAAGTAGACCGCGGCGACACCAGCGAGCGCCCGCACTGACCGAAGGACGGACTCGACGGCGACAGGGTCACGACGCAGCTTCTCCACCGTGGCGGCCTCGAGGTAGAAGTCGGAGTTCTGCTGGCGCACCGGATACTTACCCGGTCCGAGCGCTGCCTCGAGGCCCTTCTGGATCGCCTCGTTCACGGTCTTCATGTCGAGGCGACCGGCGTTCAGACTGTCTTCGGACATCTGCTCGGGGATCATCGACACGCCATGGTCGCCCCCCAGGGCGACGACGTAGTTGCCGGCTCCGACGGTGCGATCGAGGTGCGTCAGCAGTGCGCCGATCGTCTGGTCGAGCCTGGCCAGCACGTCCTGAATCTCGTGGCTCTTCGGACCGAAGTCATGTCCCACCAGGTCGAGCGCAGAAAAACTGACGCCGAGGAAATCGGTGCCGGCGCCCTGGCCCAGCTTCAGCGCGTCGATCGACGCGATCGCCAGACGCCCCAGAGAAGCGTCTGAAAACGGGCTGGTCTCCCACGCTTCGAAGAACAGCTGGTCGGGCTGATCCGACTTGCCCTTGAGGATGTGCGGGAAGGTGGGGGACCACCCCCACCCGCCCGACGGCTTCTCTCCCGTCGCGGCGTCGGTGAACAGGTAGCGGTCCACCGGCAGCAGTCTCGTCCACGACTTGCCGAAGTCCTCCGCGACCGGGTGCGCCTTCAACGCCGCCGCGATGAACGGGACCGGGGCGGCCGAGTACGTCGAGGACGTGACGAATCCCTTCGCCGCCGGATTGAACCACGTGGCGGCATCCGCGCGATGCCCGGCCAGCATGACCGCGGTGCGCTCCTTCATGGAGAACGTCACGACGCGGGTCGGGCCCGGCAGTTGCGCGCGCAGTTCGTCGGTCAGCGTCGGAACGCGCAGCCGGTTGGCGCTGCCGCCGCTCGCCACAGGGTCAGCGTAGCTGATCCCCCTCGCGCTCCCGTCGTCCGCGCAACGTGCGCTTCTGCCGGTCTCGCGGTCGAACCAGCTGTTGCCCACGATCCCGTGCTTTGATGGAAATGCACCCGTCGAAATCGTGGCATGTCCGGCGCAGGTGACCGTCGTGAGGTACGGATAGGCCGCGCGCCGGAACCAGGCGCCTTCCGTAATGAGACGGCGGAGGCCGCCTGACCACTGGTGGCCGTACCGATCGACATAGTCGCCGCGCATCTGATCGACGACGAGCACGACGACAAGTTTCGGCGCGCTGCGGGGTGCGGCCTGGACCGCACCTGACCATACCGACAATCCAACCACAACAGCGAACAGACGTGACGCGAATGGCATGACTCGGTAGCTTCCCGGGGGACGTTTCCCGGTGACGTCTCTGCAGACGCCGCCGGGTTCCTGTAGCATAGCTGAAGCCACGATGCCTCGCTTCAAGTTGACGATCGAATACGCCGGCACCCGGTACAGCGGGTGGCAGATCCAGAAGAACGCCCGGACCGTGGCGGGCGAGATCGAGCGCGCCATCGCCGCCGTGACGGGCGTGAAAACGTTCGAGTTCTACGGCGCCGGCCGCACGGACGCGGGCGTGCACGCCCTCGGACAGGTCGCGCACCTCCAGATCGACACGCGGCTCGATGCGGACACGCTTCGCTGGCGCGTCAACGACGACCTCCCGAGCGACATCAACATCCTCGACCTGGTGCGCGCCCCGCAGCGCTTTCATGCCCGGCACGACGCCACGGCCCGCAGCTACCTCTACCAGATCGCGCGGCGGCGGACCGCGTTTGCCAAGCCGTACGTGTGGTGGGTCCGGGAGGATCTCGATCTGAAACGGATGCGGGAGGGCGCTGCGCGTTTTGTCGGGCTGAAGGACTTCCAGTCGTTCACCGCCGACGATCGCGACGAGGCGTCGACGAAAGTGCAGATCGATCAGGTGGAGATTCTCGACGCGCCGCCGCTCCTCATCGTCCGCATCGTGGGGTCGCACTTCCTCTGGCGGATGGTCCGGCGCCTCGTGGGCGTCCTCGTGGCCGTCGGCCGGCGCGAACTCCAGGTCGCCGACGTGGAACGCATGCTGGCGGAGTCGTCCGACGAGGCCGCCCCGCTGACCGCCCCGGCGTCCGGCCTGTTTCTGGAGCGCGTCTGGTATCCAGGCGATTCGCCCGGGACCGGCACCGGCTGCGCATCTGTCCCCGTCCCGGGCATCCAATCGCGCCGCGATCCGGCCAGGGGCTTTCCTCGGCGCGAGTCCTGATACACTTGGCGGTTGTCACTGCCCCGCTGGCCCCTGCCGTTGGAGGACATCATGCATACCCTGTGGGCCGAACGCTTCGCCCAGCGCACGCAGCGCATGAAGAGCTCGGCCGTTCGCGAATTGCTGAAGCTCACCGAGCTTCCAGAGGTCATCTCGTTTGCCGGCGGCCTTCCGGCCCCGGAGACCTTTCCCGTCGAGCATTTCACCGAGTCATTCGGAAAGGTCATGGCCGATTTCGGGGCGAAGGCGCTGCAGTACAGCACCACCGAAGGGTACCGCCCGCTGCGCGAGCTGATCGCGGAGCGGGCCACGCGTTACGGGATCCGCGTCGAGGCGGACAACATCCTTATCACGAGCGGGTCCCAGCAGGCGCTCGACCTCATCGGCAAGGTCTTCATCAACCCCGGGGACCACATCCTGGTGGAAAGCCCGACCTACCTGGGCGCCCTGCAGGCGTGGAACGCCTACCAGGCGGAATACGTGGCAGCCGCGACCGACCACGACGGCTACATCGTCGAATCGGTCGAGCAGAAGCTGCGCACCGGCCCCAAGTTCATCTACGCGCTGCCGAACTTCCAGAACCCGAGCGGCGTCACGATGTCGCTCGAACGCCGGCACCGGCTCATCGAGATCGCGGATCACTACGGCGCGCCGATCCTCGAGGACGACCCGTACGGCCAGCTCCGCTACGAGGGCGAACACGTGCCGTCGCTGGTGACGCTCGACTCTCAGTTCCGCTCGACGAACGGCGCGCAGTACAGCGGCAACGTGATCTACCTGAGCACCTTTTCAAAGACGCTGTCGCCGGGCATTCGTCTGGGGTGGATCGTCGCGCCGGTCGAAGTCATCCGGAAGCTCGTGCAGGCGAAGCAGGGCACCGACCTGCATACAAGCACGGTGAACCAGATGGTGGCCTACGAGGCGTCGAGGGGCGGCTTCCTCGATCAGCACGTCAAGATGATCCGGGCGGTCTACCGCGAACGGCGCGACACGATGCTGGCGGCGCTCGCACAGCACTTCCCGAAGGGCATCAGCTGGACACGGCCCCAGGGCGGGTTGTTCCTGTGGCTGACCTTCCCGGAGTGGATGGACGCCGGGAAGGTCCTGAAGGCGGCCGTCGAGCAGAAGGTGGCCTTCGTCCCGGGCACGTCGTTCTTCGCCGACGGCACCGGGCACAACACGGCTCGCTTGAACTTCTCGAATGCCACGCCCGAGCGCATCGAGGAAGGCGTAAAGCGCCTCGCCCGCTGCCTCGAGACGCTGATTGAGAGCCACCAGCCGAAGGACGCTCACTAGGCCCGCGCGGCGGGGTGTGGAGCAGGCCTGAAGGCCTGCTCCACACCCAACAGGACGGACACGCTTCAACGCGTCTACAGTTCGCGCAGCGCCGACACGATGGGCAGGCGGGCCGCACGCACGGCGGGCAGCAGGCCGCCGAGCAGCCCCATGACCACGGCGTAGACGATGCCGGCGATGACGAGGCCTGGCGTGACGGTGAACGCAAACGCCACCTGGCTGAACGTCTGCCAGTTGATCGTGGACGTCCTGAACCCGTTGAACCCGAAGTACGCGATCGCTCCGCCGATCGCCCCGCCGACGATCGCGAGAAGCAGCGACTCGACCATGACCGACACGACCACCGGCCCCCCGCCGAAACCGAGCGCGCGCAGCGTGGCGATCTCGCGTGTCCGAGCCGCCACGGCCGAGTACATCGTGTTGACCGCGCCGAAGATCGCGCCAATGCCCATCAGGAACGCGATGAGCGATCCCAGCGTGGTGATGAGCGTGGACACCATCTGCGACTGTTCCTCGAAGTAGTCGGTCTCGCGCACGACTTTCAGGTTCAGCCGCGGATCGGTCGTCAGCGCGTCCTTGAAGCGCGTGAACGCCGCCGGCGACTCGAGCTTCGCATAGACGGTCTGGAAGCTGTTGCCCCGGCGGTAGGCGGGCTGGAGGACGGTGGCGTCGCACCAGATCTCCGAGTCCGAAAACGTGCCGCCGGCGTCGAACACGCCCACGACCTTCCATTCGTTCTGGCCCCAGCGCAACGTCCGTCCGACGTCCGTGCCGACGAACTGCGTGTTGGCGCCTCTCCCGACAATCAGCTCGTTGCGGCCGGCCTGGAACATCCGGCCCTCGACGATCTTGACGTTGGGGCGGACACGGAATGCCTGTGCGCCCACGCCGCGCAGCGGCACGTTGGCCGTCGTGTTGCTGCTGCGCTTGAGCAGGTCCACGATGACGAACAGTTCCGCCGACGCGAACGGCCCGTCGCCGCCCCTCCTTACACCCGGGGCATCGCCGATGATGCGGACGTCCTCGCGGCCCAGAATGCTGACCATCTCGCTGTCGGCGCCCGACCGCATCACGATGGCCGTGTCCGGGGATCCCGTGGTCGCCATCGTGCGACGGAAGCCCTCTCCCATGGACAGGACCGACACGAAGACCGCCACGACGCCCGCGATGCCGACCACGGCGACGGCCGACGACGACAGGCGCTGGGTGATCGTGCGCAGGTTGAGCAGCGACACGACGACGACCTGGGACAACCAGCCGGTGAGTGCCCGCATGGCTACGTCCTCCTCAGCGCGTCGACAATCCGGAGGCGCATCGCCTGGACGGCCGGCATGATGCCTGCCACGACGCCGAGGCCAATCGCGAACAGCGCACCGCGCACGAGATCGGCGGTCGGGAGGTAGAACGCCGGCAGCATGCCGTTGGTGGGGTCGCCGCCCTGCGTGAACCCCCACGCGAGCGCGAGCCCGATGCCGCCGCCGACGACCGCGATGGCGCAGGACTCGAGCAGCACGAGCGTCAGCACGAGCCCGTCGGAAAACCCCAGCGTCTTGAGCACGGCCAGCTCGCTCGTGCGCTCCCGCACGGACTGCGCCATCGTATTGGCCGAGACGAGCAGGATCGTGAAGAACACCGCCGAGACGATACCGCGGATGATCAGGCCGATATCGCCAATCTGCTTGGCGAACGCCTGGAGAAACGCCTTCTCCGTCGTCGTCTTGGTCTCGGCGAAGGAGTTGGCGAACATGGCGTCGATGCGTTCGGCAATCTCCGGCGCCTTGGCCGCATCGTTGATGCGGATCACGTACCACCCGACGAGGCCCTGACCGAACTGCCGGGCCTCGTCGAAGTAGTCATAGTTGAAGAACATCGTCGTCGTGTCGACGCCCTTCTTGTCACCGTCGTAGATGCCGCAGACGTTGAACTCCCAGCTGAGGCTGCCGCCCTTCTTCCGCCAGATCGTCGCCTGGATGGGAATGCGGTCACCCACCTTGAACCCGAAGCGGGTCGCGGTCTGCCTGCCGACGACGGCGCACGTGCGGTCCGACAGCCACGCCTTCTTCTGGTCGGCCGGCAGCACGTACTCGGGATAGATCTTCAGGAGCCGGTCCGGGACGACGGGACACTGCATGAAGAAGTTGCTCGGCTTCTGGTAGATGCCGCCGAACCACGTCTGGTGCAGCACGTCGACGACGCCGGGCGTGGTCTCCAGACGCGCCTGGTAGCTCTGCGGGAGCAACTGGATGATCGACACCTTGTGCTGGATGATCAGCCGGTCGTTGCCCGCCAGTTCCACGCCCTGGCTGAAGGCCACGTTCAGCGCCGCCAGCACGCCGAACAGGATGAACGCCACGACAATCGACAGGACGGTGAACGTCGTGCGCGTCTTGCGACGGGTCAGGTTGCGCCAGACCAGTGGCAGGTACTTCATGCGACGGGCTCCTTCACGAGCACGCCCTTGTCGAGATACAGCACCCGCGTGGCGCGCGCGGCCGCGTGCGGGTCGTGGGTGACCATCACGATCGTCTTCCCGTGCTCCCGGTTGAGTCCCTGGAGCAGGTCGAGGACCTCGTCGCCGGCCTTGCGGTCGAGGTCGCCCGTCGGCTCGTCGCAGAGCAGCAGCGTCGGGTCGGTCACGATCGCCCGCGCAATACCCACGCGCTGCTCCTGGCCTCCGGAGAGCTGCCGGGGATAGTGCCTGGCCCGATCCGTCAGCCCCACGACGCCCAGCGCCGTCGCCACGTGGGACTTGCGCTGCGCGGCGGACAGGCTCGTGAGCAGCAGCGGCAGCTCGACGTTGCGCTCGGCCGTCAGGACGGGCAACAGGTTGTAGAGCTGGAACACGAACCCGATGTGACGGGCGCGCCACGCCGCCAGCTGGCTGCCCGACATCTGGTCGATGCGGTGGCCGTCGATCGCGATCGCGCCCTGGGTCGGGCGGTCGAGGCCGCCGAGCAGGTTCAGGAGCGTGGACTTGCCCGAGCCCGAGGGGCCCATCAACGCGAGGAAGTCACCTCGCGGAATGTCGAGGTCCAGCCCCTGCAGCACGTCGATGCGCTCACCGCCGCGCCGGAATTCCTTGTGGACGCTCCGAACCGTGACCAGTACGCCATCCGTCGGCGAGGCTGCGCTCATGACTGCTCCTTGGTGCCGTCCCGATTCACCACGCTACCGCACGTCGACCTTGCGCCCGTCGGCCAGGTCGGCGGGCCCATCGACGACCACGCGCTCGCCGACGGACAGCCCGGTGACGATCTCCACGATGTCGCCCTTGGCGTCCCCCACGCGAACGGCGCGGCGCTCGACGCGGTCGTTGACGACCACGAACACGATCGTCTGACCGTTCTCGGTGCGCACGGCGGGGCGCGGGACCGACAGGCGGGGCGACGCTGCCGACGTCGGCGCCTCGGGCGCCCCGAGAAACGCGACCTTCACGCCCATGTCGGGCAGGATGCGCGGGTCGAGCGCATCGAAGCCGATCCGCACGAGCACCGTGGCCTTCTGCCGATCGGCCGTCGGCACCATCGTGATCACGTGCGCCGGCATGTGCCAGTCGGGGTATGCGTCGAGCGTGGCCTCGACCCGCTGCCCGGACGTGACGCGCTGGATGTAGCTCTCGTTCACGTCGACCTCGATCTCGAGCGACGACATGTCGACAATCGTGGAGATGCCCGTCCGCGTGAACCCTCCGCCGGCCGACACCGGCGACACCATCTCGCCCGGCTGGGCGTCCTTGGAGATCGCCACACCCGAGAACGGCGCGCGGATGACGGTGTCGTCGACGTCGGTGCGCCGCACCGCCACCTGCCGTTCGGCGACCCCGACCTGCTCCCGCGTCAGCGCGAGCCGCGCGGTCAGGGCGTCCACGTCCGCCCCGGCGGTGTCGAGCGCCGCCTGGCCGGCGATCCCATCCTTCACGAGGGCGCGTGTCCGGGCCAGCGTGCGCTCGGCGTCGCGCAACCGCACTTCCATCTCGGCGGCCTGGCGCCCCGACGCCGCCAGTTCCGCCTGGGCCAGCTCGAGATAGCGGCGCGGCGTCGAATCATCGAGGCGCGCCAGCACCTGTCCCTGCTTGACCGCCATCCCCTCTTCGACGTGGACCTCGATCACTTTTCCCGTGACTTTCGATGACACCGTCGCCCGCCGCCGCGCAGTGACGTAGCCCGACGCGTTCAGCACGGCCGGGGCCCCGCCGGCTCGCCCGGATTCTGCCTCCGCCACGGCGGCCACGCGGACCGGAACCGCGGCGGGCGCCCTGAGCCAGAACCACGCCCCGACGCCCGCGGCGGCGATGAGCACCGCGGCGGCCAGCCAGATGCCTATCCGCCCTTGGCCGGCGTAGCGGGCACGGTCGTCAATCCGGAGGTCACTGAGTGATGGTTTGTGTGCAGCCATACGTGGGATAGGACATTGTAGTCTGGGGCGTGCACGCGCAGAGCGGTTTCCCTCATCCGGGGCGCGAGCCATGGTCAGCATAGCGGGATGTCGTCGGGTTCGGCAGGCGTGCCCGGGAGCGTCCACAACTGAACCGGCACCGACACGAGCGGATACCGCTGGCGCAGCGCGACCACCTGCCCCGCGTAGTCCCTGGCCGCAATGGTTCCGTTGACGCGCCGATCCTTCAAGCGCCGCAGCTCCACACGGTAGAGATCGCTGACGAAGCGGAAGACGGCCGCCGGCCTGGTCGTGGGGGATGGCCGGACGCCATGCATCAGGAGCTGCTCGAGCACGTCCGGCCGGTAGTGAAAGGTCATGGGGTGCGTCCGCTCTACAATCCTGCCAGAGTCTCCCGCTGGACAGCGAGATTTCGAAATGATATCATGTTGCAATCAAGGGAGGAGCCGATGTCACGCGGGCGCCACCTGGTTCGATTCATCCTTGTCGTCGCATTCCTGGCGTTGGCGCTCCCCGCCGACGCGGCGAAATCATACAGTGCCGAGCGGTTTCACGTCCGGATGCAGGTCCAGGCCGATGGCTCGGTGCTGGTGACGGAGTCCATCAGGTTCGTCTTCGGACCCGACACGTTCACCTACGTCTACCGCGAGATTCCCGAACGGCGGACAGACGGCATCACGTACGTCGCCGCCACGATGGACGGCGTGGCGATGCCGCGGGGCTCGCAGCCAGGCGCGTTCGAGGTCAGGAAGGCCGACGGCGGGCGCCGGCGGGTGGTCTGGCGCTTTCCGGCGCTGACGAGTTCGGCCCACACGTTCACGCTCACCTACTCGGCGGTTGGCGTCGTCCGACAGGACTCGGACGCGGACGTCCTCGCCTGGACGCTCCTGCCGACGAAGCACGAGTACCCGATCGACTGCGCTTCCGGTGAGATCGAATACCCCGCCACGACGGCGCTCGCGGGACCGGCGGCCTTCGATCTCCCGGCCTCGGACGCGCAGAGCGAGAAGGGCGTCGAACGGTTCCTGCGATGCCCATTCGGCAAGGACGAAGCCTGGGTCGTCACTTTGCGGTTTGCGCCGAAGACGCTCGCCGCCGTCGCGCCCGCCTGGCAGCAGCGCCAATGGCGCACGCGGGACAGTGCGCCGCTGTTCCTCGGCCTGGCGGGGCTGATCCTGCTCGTCGGGGTCGGCGGGTTCGTCTTCTTCCGTCTGAACCAGCGGCTGGACTTCCAGCCCGATCGTGAACGCCGTTTGCCCGACCCCCCGGATGCCAGCCCCGTCTGCCTGGGCGCGGTGCTGAGCCGGAACGGGGTGTCGGTCGGATGGCCGCCCGTGCTCGGCGCCCTGCTGGACCTCGCACGCCGCGGCGTCGTCCGGGTCGAAGAAACTTCAGGATACCAGCTCTTCAAGACCCGGCACTTCGTGGTGCACCTCGTGTCGCGGCCGCCCGCGCTCGTGCGACACGAAGGCACGCTCCTCGATCTGCTGTTCACGACCAGGTCCGGTCCCCGGCCGTCGGTGAAGCTGTCCGAGATCGGACGCATCTTCGCGTCGAAGTCGCGGTGGAAGCGCCTCCGCGCGGCGGTCATGGACGACCTGCGTGCGGCGGGGCTCGTCGATCCGGAGCGCGAGCGCACACGCTCCCGCGTCACCATCCTCAGCGTTGCCATCGTTGCGGCCGGCGCGATCGGGCTCCCGGTCAGCGCCGCGCTGATGGAGCGGACAGGCGATGCGGTGCTGGTGATGCCGGCCGCGGTCCTGATCGCCGGGTTCGCCGGTATCGCCACGGGAGCGAGTCTCTCACCGCTCACCGACGAGGGCCGACGCCGGGGCGAGTTGTGGAAGGCGTACGGCCGGCACTTGCGTGATACGTCGAAGCAAGGCCCGGCGGGCTCGATGACGAGTGAGGCGTTTGAACGAGTACTCCCGTACGCCGCGGCATTCGGCGTCGCGGTCGCATGGGCGAAGCAACTCGAGAAGCAGGGGTACTCGGGCGGCCCCTCGTGGCTGCAGACGCTGGCTCGCGACGGCAACGTGAACCACGGGCACATGGCCGCCACGATTGCCATGCTGTCGGCAGGGGCCAGCGCCGGCGCGCACGCGGGCGGCGGGGGGGCCGCAGGCGGGGGCGCGAGCGGCGCGGGCTAGGAACCCGCGGCGCTACGCGCTTTTGTCCGCGACATACGGATGTCGAAGCTCCACGGGTTTCGCTCGCGAGCGGACACGGAGATTGACCGCTTCCACGAACACCGAAAACGCCATCGCGAAGTAGATGTAGCCCTTCGGGATGTGCTGGCGCATGCCGTCGGCCATGAGCGACACCCCGATCAGGAGGAGGAAGCTCAGGGCGAGGATCTTGACGGTGGGATGCCGATCGACGAACCCCGCGACGGCGTCCGCGGACCACATCATCACCGCGACCGACAGCACGACGGCCGTCACCATCACGGCGAGGTCATTCGCCATGCCGACAGCCGTGATGACGGAATCCAGCGAGAAGACGATGTCGAGGAGCATCACCTGGATGATGACGGACGCGAACGTCGCCGCGACCCGCGCAGACTCGTGCCCTTCCTCTCCCTCGAGCTTGTCGTGGATTTCATACGTCGACTTCGCCAGCAGGAAGAGGCCGCCGACGATGAGGATCAGATCGCGGCCGCTGAACTCGTGCCCGACGAGCGTGAACAGCGGGGCCGTCAGCCGGATCAGCCACGACAGCGACATGAGCAGGCCGATGCGCATGAACATCGCCAGGAACAGCCCGACGCGCCGGGCGCGTGGCTGCTGGGCACGGGGCAGCTTGCTCGCCAGGATCGACACGAAGATCACGTTGTCGACCCCGAGCACGACTTCGAGCGACGTCAGCGTGATGAGCCCGATCCAGGTCTGGGGATTCGTCAGCCATTCGGTCATGATGTGTCCTACCCGACATCCGGACAATGCCCGGTCGCGCGTGCGATAGCAGTGATTCTACCGTGCGCCGGCCGAGTTCTGGATCTCTCCCGAGCGTCCGGGCTAACATGCCCTGCGCCCGCGTTGCCTCCGAATCGTGGAACGTCATGCCCACACTGCGCGTCTTCGCCCCGGCGACCATCTCGAACGTCGGACCTGGGTTCGACGTGCTGGGTTGTGCGTTGTATCGTCCGGGCGACACCGTTGAGATCGAAGCGTGCGACGCGCCCGGCGTCATCCTGGGCGAGGTCACGGGCGACGGCGGCGCCTTGCCCCTTGAACCGGCGCGCAATGCCGCGACGGTGGCAGCCGCGGCGGTGCTCCAACGGGCCGGCACGGCCAACTCGGTTCGTGGCCTTCGGCTGCATCTGCACAAGGGCATGCCACTCGCGAGCGGGCTTGGGAGTTCAGGCGCCTCGGCGGCGGCCGGAGCCGTCGCGGCCAACCTGATCCTCGGCCAGCCGCTCTCGCCTCTCGACGTGGTGCAATGCGCCATCATGGGTGAACGCGCCGCGTGCGGCGCGGCGCACGCCGACAACGTCGCGCCGTCGGTGCTGGGCGGATTCATCCTCATCCGCAGCTACGACCCTCTCGATGTCGTCAGATTGCCGGTCCCGGACGGGCTGTTCGTCGCGTGTATCCATCCTCACTGCGAGGTCTCCACGGCGGAGGCCCGCCGGCGGCTGGTTGGACGCACCGCGTCGATCGCAGACGTCGTGGCGAATACCGGCAATTTCGGGGCGCTCGTGGCGGCGCTTCACCAGGGCGATCTCGGGCTGCTCGGCCGCGCCATCGAAGACCGGATCGTCGAGCCCGTCCGCGCGGCGATGATTCCCGCCTATGCCGACGTCAAGCGCGCGGCGCTGGCGGCGGGCGCCCTCGGCTGTTCAATCTCCGGCTCGGGCCCGACCGTCTTCGCGTTCACCGATGCCGCCGTCACCGCGGCGGCCGTGGCCCGCGCCATGCGTGCGACGTTCCGCGACCGGGCGGCCCTCGACAGCGACGTCTGGGTTGGACCGATCTGCCGCGACGGCGCGCACATGGTGCCCTGACATGCGACTCATCAGCACGAACCACGGGTCACCGG
>JAPKZP010000773.1 GCA_026393735.1 Acidobacteriota bacterium | reverse complement strand
GCAACGGCGCTCGGACTCGACATGCGCGAGGTCTTCGTCCCCCTGCTTCCGGCCATGGTCGCCGGCGCCGCGTGGGTCTTGTTCGTGTCGTGGGTGCTCGGCCGACGTGAACGCCGTCGGCTCGGGGTCCTCCCGGAGAACGCGCTCAGCGACATTCATGCGTCGACCGCACAGGACGGGCGCCCCCCCGCGGGGGACGCCTCCTGCCGCCGTCCCAGACTGTTCTGGCTGAATTTCGCGCTGACCGGCGGGCTCCTCATCGCACTCGTTTCGGGTGTCGTACCGCTGCCCGTGCTGTTCCTGGTGGCGTTCGCTATCGCGTTGGTCGTCAACTACCCGTCGATCGATGAACAGCGCGCCCGCATCGCCGTGAACGCGCCCAACGCGCTGGCGGTGGCCGTCGTGATCTTCGCCGCCGGAGTGTTCACCGGCATCCTGTCAGGCACCCGGATGGTGGACGCGATCGCGAACAGTGTCCTGGCGCTCGTGCCGGTGCCTCTTGGCCCGTATCTCGCGGGCATCACTGCCCTGCTGAGCATGCCGTTCACGTTTCTCCTCTCGAACGACGCGTTCTACTTTGGCGTGGTCCCGATTCTCAGTCAGGCCGCGGCGGCGTATGGAATCAGTCCCCAGGAAATGGCGCGCGCCTCGCTGGTGGGTCAGCCGGTTCACCTGCTCAGCCCGCTGGTGCCGTCCACCTACCTGCTCGTCGGCCTCTCCGGGGTTGAACTCGGCGACCACCAGAGATTCACCCTCAAGTGGACCGTGGCCTCCGCCCTGGTCATGCTGATGGTGGGGCTGGGGCTCGGCGTGATTCCGCTGGTGGGGCATCGGCCATGATGCCGCCGTCGAGTCTCGATCAGGGGTGTGTGTCCGCCCTCGCGCGGCCTCGCACGGTGGGACTGGGCCAGCGAAAGGAGACCGAGATGGTCAACGTCATTCGAACCAGTGTGCTCGCACTCGTGGTGGTCTCGGCCGGGGTGGTCCCGGCCGGCCAGCCTTCTGGGACTATTCCGGATTTCGCCAAGCTCCGCGACGAGGCCGTGCAGATCGAGCAGACGCTAATCCGCATCGACTCGTCGAATCCGCCAGGCAACGAATCGAAGGTGGCCGAGCACGTACGGGCCATCCTCGAGCGGGAGGGGATTGCTTCCGAGATCTTCACGCTCGAACCGGGACGCGGCAGCCTCGTGGCCAGGCTGAAGGGATCCGGGCTGAAGCGACCGGTCCTCCTGATGGGTCACACGGACGTCGTTGGAGTCGAGCGGGACAAGTGGACGGTCGACCCCTTTGCCGCCGTGATCAAGGACGGCTATCTCTATGGGCGCGGAGCCGTGGATGACAAAGACAACGTTGCCGCGGCATTGATTGTGATGCTGACGCTGCATCGCCTGAAGGTGCCGCTCGACCGGAACGTGATCTTCATGGCCGAGGCGGGCGAAGAGGCGACGTCACAGGTTGGCGTCGGGTTCATGGTCGACAAGCACTGGGAACAGATTGACTGCGAGTTCGCACTCGCCGAGGGCGGCACCGTGCCCATGCGCAACGGGGTGGTGCGGTACATGGGCGTCGCGACCACGGAGAAGCTCCCGCGCCGATTGCGGCTCGTGGCGCGGG
>JAPKZP010000752.1 GCA_026393735.1 Acidobacteriota bacterium | reverse complement strand
CGAAAGACCTGGTGGCGAACGGAATTCAAGCCCGATCCGGTCAAGGACAAGGTGACCGACATCACCGGCGCGGAGCCCCGCGTGATGGCGGCCGAGGCGCCGGTCGAGCGGCAGCAGATGGCCGCTGTTGCCGCTGGCGCGCCGGCTCCCTCGGCCCCCATGAGGGCCGGCGCGATGCCGCCGCCTCCTGCGGGCGGCGGGCGGGGCCAGGAGCCCGAGGCCGCAGGTTCGATCGACCTGAAGCCCTGGACGCCCGACACGCCGTACCTCAAGGAACTGAAGGCCGCGGCGGCGGACGAACGTTACCCGCGCTATCTGGCCCTCCGGGAGCAGCACGGCACGACTCCCGGGTTCTTCCTCGATGTGTCGGACTTCTTCCGCGAGCAGGGTGACGCGGTGCTGGCGCTGCGAATCCTGACGAACCTGGCGGAGTTGAAGCCGGACGAGCCGACGCTGCTGCGGGTGCTTGGCTATCGCCTGCGCCAACTGAAGCTCGCATCGCCGGCCGTCTGGACGTTCGAGCAGGTCCTGGCGTTGCGCGAAGACGAGCCGCAGAGCCGGCGGGACCTGGCCCTCGCCCTCGCCGAGGCCGGCGACACGCAGCGCGCCGTCGACCTCATGTGGGACGTCATCGCGCGCCCGTGGGACGAACGGTTTCACGACATCAACCTGATCGTCGTCGGCGAGATGAACGCCACGATTGCCGCGGCGAAGGCCAGGCCTGATACCGCGAGGATCGATGCCCGGCTCATCGAGAACCTGCCTGTGGACATCCGCGCGGTCTTGAACTGGGACACGCCCAACAGCGACATGGACCTCCACATCGTCGACCCGCGCGGTGAAGAGTGCTTCTACAGCCATCAGCGCACCGCCATCGGCGGGCGGATCAGCGCCGACGTCACGACCGGTTGCGCTACGGCTCGGGCCAGGTCGAGAACAAGTCCATCACGCTGCGCCTGGACGGCCCGGGGCGCATGGTGGACGTCGGGACATTCACGTTCGAGATGCGGGCGAAGTAGGCCTGGGCCGCGGCGCGGCTACGCCGGGGCCTTCTCGCGCGCGGCGGCGCGCAGCAGTGAGATGCCGGTGTAGACGACGACGACCGTCACCAGCCAGCGGACGTTGTTCAGGTTCATCTCTTTCACGACCAGCAGCGCGAGCGCCGAGCCGAAGACGCCGCCGATCGCCATGCCGATGGTGGTCTTGAGGCTGTACCGCTTGTTGCGGATGAAGTTCATGCTGGCGACCGGCATCAGGAAGGCGCAGGCGCCCATCATGATCGGGAAGGCGGCGCGCGGGTTCATGCCGAGCGCACTCACCAGGATCATGCACGGCGCGTAGTAGCCGATCCCGAGCGGCATGATCGTGCCGAGCAGGAAGCTGCCGACGAGGCCCAGGGCGAGTTTCACGCCCTGGAGGTCGAGGGTGCCCACGTCGGCGGAGGGCATCCACTGGAGCAGGCGGGCGAGGAAGAACCCGGCGGCGACAAGCAGGGCGATGCCCATCCCAATCTGGATGGCGCGCCGCGGCCAGTGGGCGACCCTGCCGGCGCCGAACCACGAGCCGGCAACCGCCGTGGCAATCATCAGGATGAGGGTCATCGGGTCGACGTCGATGACGGCGATGCCGATGAAGGCCTGGGTCGCCGTGGGCAGGGCGTACCCGACATTCAGCGACCCGGGGATCAACTCGTCTCGGACCAGCGTCCGCAGCCGGAAGTACGTCGTCGAGGTGGCGAAGCTGCCGATGCCGAGCGCGTCGAAGAAGTTGGCGACGAAGCCGACGGCAACCCGTTCGGCGTCGGGCGCTCCGGGGTCAGGCGTGTCCGGGTTGCGGCGGGCTTCCGCGATCCAGAACCCGATGTAGATGACCGTCAGGATTCCCAAAGCGATGAACAGCGCTGCTATCACTCGCGCCTCCGTGTGAGCGTCGTCCCTGGTAGCGGCGCACCCGTGGTCTCAACCACGCATCCCGAATGCCTGTTGGCGCCCGCCGACGCCCGAATATATCATGCAGCAGCGCCGCCATGCGTTGACGACTCGGCGGCCGAGGCACGCACCATGACCACCATGTCCCGCGAGAGCGCCTGGGCGCTCGTGACCGAGTTCACGCAGAACGAGAACCTCCGCAAGCATGCGCTTGCCGTCGAGGCGGCCGTGCGCGGCTACGCGCGTCTCTTCGGTGAAGACGAAGAGGCCTGGGGCGTAACGGCTCTGCTGCACGACTTCGACTACGATCGGTATCCGGACCTCGCCGATCATCCGTTCAAGGGCGCGGAGATACTGCGCGAGCGCGGCTACGCCGAGTGGCTCGTCCGGGCGGTCCTGTCGCACGCCGACCACACGCAGGTTGCGCGCGAGAGCCGGCTCGAACACGTGCTGTTTGCGTGCGACGAGATGGCGGGGTTCGTCACGGCCGCCGCCCTTGTCCGGCCGTCGAAGAGCCTGCTCGACCTCGAGGCGAACTCCGTCGTGAAGCGGATGAAGGAGAAGGCCTTCGCCCGGGCCGTCAACCGCGACGACCTGCGGCGCGGGGCCGAGGAGATTGGATTGCCGCTCAACGACCACGTCGCCAACGTCATCGCCTTCATGCGGGCGAAGGCAGACGATCTGGGGCTCCGGGGCAATCTGTAATCCTCAGGGTGAACTGCAGATAGCGCTCTTCCGTATCTACGAGGTGAGATGAGCGAGCCATCTTCCGGATCCATCGTCCAGATCGAGCATCTGACCGTTCTCTACGGCAGGCAGCCGGCCCTGCGCGACGTGAACGCGTCGTTTCCGCCGGGCGCCGTCGGGCTCCTCGGGCCGAACGGCGCCGGCAAGAGCACGATGCTCAAGGCGCTGCTCGGGTTCGTGAAGCCCGACAGCGGTTCGATGAAGGTCCTCGGGCTCGATGTCGCGACGTCACCCCTGGACATACGGGCCCGCCTCGGCTACATGCCGGAGATCGACGCGCACATTCCCGGGATGAACGCCGTGTCCTTCGTCGCGTATTGCGGACAGTTGGCGGGACTGCCGCCGGTGGATGCGGTGCAGCGAGCCCACGAGGTGCTGTACTACGT
>JAPKZP010000328.1 GCA_026393735.1 Acidobacteriota bacterium | reverse complement strand
GCCTCAGCGGCGACGGCCTGGCCGCGCTCAGGCGCGACACGTTCGGGTTCATCTTCCAGCGCTACAACCTGATGCCCGACCTCAGCGCCCTCGAGAACGCCGAGGTGCCGGCCGTCTACTGCGGCATGGCGAAGGGCCGGCGCGAGGCGCATGCGGGCGACCTGCTGCGGGAGCTCGGACTGGGCGACCGGCTGCAGTTCCATCCGAACCAGCTCTCCGGGGGTCAGCAGCAGCGCGTCAGCATCGCCCGCGCGCTCATGAACGGCGGACCGGTCATCCTGGCCGACGAGCCGACTGGCGCGCTGGACAGCCAGGGCGGCAAGGAGGTCATGGCCATTCTGGAGCGGCTCCACGCGCAGGGCCACACGATCATCGTAGTGACCCACGACAGTGACGTCGCCGCCTACGCCCGCCGCGTCATCCGTCTGGTGGACGGGCGTGTCACGTCCGACGAGCAGCAGCCGCGAGGCGACGCCAGCCAGCCCTTGCGCGCGCGCGATGCGGCAGCGGGCTCCAGGGCCGGCGGGGCGGTGCTCCGTGAATCGCTGAAGATGGCGTTGCGCTCGCTGCTGCACAACCGCGTACGGACCATGCTGACCATGCTGGGGATCATCATCGGGGTCGCCTCGGTGGTGGCGCTGCTGGCCATCGGCAACGGTGCGAAGCTGGACGTGCTCGAGCGCATCCAGTCCATGGGCACCGACCTCTTGAACATCGAGCGCGGCAGGCCGGGCGTCCGGGCGTCGGCCCAGGCCGCCGTCAGCTTCCTGCCCGAGGATCTGCCGTCGATCGCCCTGGTGCCCGGCGTGGCCATGACCATCCCCGAAACGGAGCAGTCGGCGCTGTTGCGATTCGGCAACCTGGACGTGACGGTCACCGTAGTCGGTACGGGCGAGGACTTCCCGCGGGTGCATGACTGGCCGCCGCAGTCCGGCGTGTTCTTCTCCGCGGAACACGTGCAGCGCTACGCCCAGGTCGTGACCATCGGCCAGACCGTCGCCAGAAGCCTGTTTCCCGCCGGCACCAGTCCGCTGGGCCAGTACGTGCTCATCGGCAACGCGCCCTTCCTGGTCATCGGTGTGCTTAGCAGCAAGGGCTCGACGCCACGGGGCGACGATCTCGACAATTCCGTGTGGATGCCGTACACGACCGCCGGAGCCCGCGTCTTCGGACAACGCGCGTTCAGGCGGATCGTCGTGCGGGTGACGCCCGGCGCAAACATGAGCGTGGTCGACGCGGGCCTCCACGCGCTGCTGGTCACCCGCCACGGCAGGGAGGACTTCAGCATCCGGAACCAGGCCGACACGATCGAAACCGCCAATGAAACGCAGAACACCCTCACGTACCTGCTGGCGGCGATTGCCGTGATCTCGCTCGTCGTCGGGGGCATCGGCGTGATGAACATCATGCTCGTCTCGGTCACCGAACGCACACGCGAGATCGGGATCCGCATGGCGATTGGCGCGCGCGGGTTCGACGTGTTGTTTCAGTTCCTGACCGAGGCGGTGGTGGTCTGCTTCATCGGCGGCCTGGCCGGCGTGGCCGTCGGCATCGGCGGCGGCGCGGCGGCCGCCGCGATCGCAGGCTGGCGCGTGGTGTTCACGGTCGCACCCATTGCGCTGGCCTTCGCCTGTGCGTTCCTGACGGGGATCGTGTTCGGCTATCTTCCGGCCAGGAAAGCCTCACACCTCGAGCCCATCGAGGCGCTGGCCCGGGAGTAGGAGCACTCTGGGTCTGCGCGGCTCACTTCCACAACGGCCCGGGTGGCCAGGTACTGGTCGATTCCGTCCTCGATCTTGCGCGGAAAGCGCGGGGTCTGCCCGGCGAGCTGGTCCTTGTAGATGCGAAGCATGATCTCGCGGAAGACCGGCAGCGCCGTTCGCCCGCCGGTTTCCCCGCTTCCCAGGGGACGGTTGTCGTCGAAACCGATTCGGACGGCGACCGTGATGCCGTCTGACCCGTACGTGGATCCGACGAACAGCGCATCTCGGAAGTCGCTGGTCGTTCCCGTCTTGCCCATGACCGGGATCGGAAAGTCTCTCGCGTCGAGACTGTGGGCCGTGCCGTCGGGGAGACGGACCACGCCTCGGAGGCCCTCCTGAATCGAACCCAAAGCCTCGGAGCTGATGACGCGCGCGGTTTGTGGCGCCTCGTACAGCCGGGCGCCGCTGAAGTCGGTCACGCGGTCGATGACGTGCGGGTCTGCCAGGACGCCGGAGGCGATGGCGCGATAGGCGTCCGCCAATTCCAGCAGCCGCACTTCCGAGGCACCGAGCCCCGTCGACAGGAACGGCTGGAGCGGCGTGCGAATGCCCATCTCGTGGGCGGTCCGGATCACCGTCCCCACGCCGAGCTCCCGCGTGAGCCACACAGCCACGGCGTTGCGCGACTCCGCCAGAGCCTGCCGTATCGGGATCGGGCCCTTGAACTTGTTGTCGTAGTTGGCGACCCACTTGGTGTCGCCGCCGTCTCCCTGCGGCACCTCGATAGGTTCATCGGGAACTGTCGTGTCGAGTTTCAGACCACGCTCGAACGCGGCCAGGTAGACCAGGGGCTTCATGGCGGAGCCCGGCTGACGCAGCGATTCCGTGACGCGGTTGTAGTCAGAGTAACGCGTGTCGCGAGCGCCGTAGACGCTCCGTCCACCAGTTTCAGCGAGGATGGCGGCGTCCGCATTGCCGAGCACGACGATGGAGCCCTGGACCAACCCCTTCGCGCTCGGGTGCCGCTGTTCGTACAGGGCCAGACCGTGCTCGAGGGCGTCGTTCACAATGGCCTGCACGCGTGCGTCGACCGTGGAGCGCACGTCGATCCGCCCCTGGAACAGATCTTCGACGCCGAAGCCGTGTTCGGCATGCCGGCCGAGTTCGTCGAGGACGTGCCCGATCGCCGCCGGGGCCTGGGTCTTGACGGCGCTGAGGACGGCCACGCGGATGGGCCGGCCCTGACAGCTCTTTGCCAGGCTGTCGGAGATGCTTCCGGCGCTCGCCATCAGCGCGAGAATCTGGTTGCGGCGACCGAGCAGGCGCCGGTTGCCCGCTACGGGGGCGTAGTCCCTGGGGGACTTGCTGATGGCCGCCAGCAAGGCGGCCAGGTCTGCGTCTCCTGCCGTATATGCCGACAAGGGCTTGCCGAAGTAGTACTCGGACGCGGCGGCAAAGCCGTAGCGGCCGTTGCCCAGGTAGATGAAGCTGGCATAGCGGGCGAAGATCTCCCGCTTGGCCTGCTCCTGCGAACCAAAGCGTCTGCACATCTCCTGCTCGATCCAGAGCGTCAGGCGCACTTCCTCCAGCTTTCGAAGGAGCTTGTTCGTCGCCGAGGCACCCAACACCAGAGCGATCAGCCGGGGCGGGGCCAGGCCGTTGTGGAAGATCGCGGCGGCGTCGGCGCGGCTCGTCAACGCCTGCAGAAAATAGCCGCGGACAAGCTGCTGGGTGATCGTCGAACCCCCTTGCGGCAGCAGCAGCCGGAACCCGTGTCCGCCCTTCCACCATTCATTTATTGAGCGCGCCGCGGTCTTTTCGATGACTCGCGGCAGCGCACGGTAGTCGACGCCCGAATGGGAGAGGAAGCGCTTGTCTTCGGCGGCGATGATGGCCTGGCGCAAGATGGGCGGCACCTCGTCATAGGTGACGATCCGGCGGTACTCGCGCGCCAGTTCGATCATCACCGTCCCGCGCACGTCACGGACAAGGCCCGTAGTAGGCGGCTCGAACCGGATGAACGAATCGAGGTCGGGCAGGCCCGTCCCGTCGAAGTACACGTGGTACGTCAGCCATGCCGACGAGATCACCAGCAACGCCAGAGGAAGAAGCGCCAGCGCGACGAGCGCCTTGCCAATGCGCACGGCCCGACGACGCGTGGCGTGCAACTCCACGGCCGTGCGCCCGGCGCTGCGCGGACCCGCATGGCCAGACCGGCTCGGACCGCGAACCGCGTCGTCGTGCGACGGTGTCATGTCCTGACCCCACGGCATCTGGTTCGTCCTTCGTGTTCGTGCGGACTCCAGCGTGCCCGAGACGCTGACGCGCGTCTGTTCACTCTTGCACAGCGTCCCCGCGAGATGGAGTGTGCGGTCTTGCACAGACGCCCGCAGACCGGACTGCTAACGTGATGCCTGTCACAGGATCATCAGCGCGGGCATTCACGTTCGAGCGAAAGGACCAATCGTCATGACCTATACGTTACCGGGGCTCGTCCTGCTGCTCGCCATCGCAGCCGTCTGCGGCGCCATCGGCCGGGCGATTGCCGGCGACGTCCGCGGCGGGCTCATCGTCTCCACGGCCCTCGGATTCATCGGCGCCCTCATCGGACCCTGGGTCGCCGCGCAACTCAGGCTGTCGGAGCCGTTCATGATCCACATCAGCGGGCATCCCTATCCGGTGCTGTGGTCGATCATCGGCGCCGCGATCTTCGTGGCCATCGTTCACCTCTTCTACAGGCGGTAGGTGACTCGCCGCCTCGGGAGCGGGACAGGGAGGACATCATGAAGTCGATGCAGATGTATCTGGTGGGGTTCGTCGTCCTGGTGGGCGGAGTCAGCGCCGCGCTGTGGAAGCTCGGCGTGCTGGACCGTGTGGGGCCTGAGTGGACGGCGATCGGCATCGTGATCGCGATCGGGCTGGGGATCATGCTCGCCGTCTCGTTCGGAAAGACGAAGACAGTCGAGCTGGAAGAGCACCACTAAGGGGCCGCGGGTCGCGGCAAGGAGTTTGACATGCGAACGATCGGAATCGTGGTCCTGGCCATCGGGATCCTGGCCCTTGCATACGGCGGGTTCAGCTACAACAAGCAGACACACGACGCGAAGGTGGGCCCCTTGAGCATCTCCGTCACCGAGAAACAGCAAGTCAACGTGCCGGTGTGGGCGGGCGTCGCCCTCGCGGTGGTGGGCGCCGGCCTGCTCATTGGCGGCAGGAAGTAGCTTACCGGACGCGTCTCAGGCGGTGCGGGCGTCCGGCCCGGAAGGCCGTCGTGCGATCGCGCGGCGCCTGGACCGGCCGCTCTGCCACCGTCTGCTCGATGGCAGCGTTCAGTTCCGCGCCGACGAGAATGGCAAGGCCGGACGCATAGAGCCAGAGCAGCGCCACGATGACCCCGCCGATGGCCCCGTACGTCTTCTGATACTCCCCGACGTGGCTCGCGTACCAACTGAACCCGAGCGACGCCAGGATCCACAACAGGGTCGCCGCGACGGCGCCTGGCGCGATCCAGACCAACGGCCGCCGTACGTTGGGCGCGAAGTAGTAGATCCCTCCGAGCGCCGTC
>JAPKZP010000605.1 GCA_026393735.1 Acidobacteriota bacterium | reverse complement strand
GTCGCAGACGGCGCTCTTCCAGCGGTCCCTGGCGCACGTCGGCTACACGGCTGCACCTGAACTGGCGTGGCCCGAATCTCCCGCGGCCGAGGCGATTGTGAACGCGGCCCGAACCCCGAGTTGATCTATATTTCTCTCATGTCCCTTTCCTCCTCTATTGCCGCGTGGCTGCGCCAGCAGGTGCATGCCGCCGGCTCGCGCGGCATCGTGGTCGGATTGAGCGGCGGCGTCGACTCGGCCGTGGTCGCACGCCTGGCGCAGATGGCGGTCCCGGATGGCGTCATGACGGTGATCATGCCGGCACACAGCGATCCGCACGATGCGGAGGATGCGCGGCTCGTGGCCGACGCGTTCAAGCTGCCGATGATGACCGTCGATCTGTCGGATCCGTACGACGTCCTGGTGGAGGAAGTGCAGCAGGAACTGGCTGGCGGGGTCCATGGCACCGTGCCGGCCGACGTCGCGAACGCCCGTCTGGCGCTTGCGAACGTCAAACCGCGGCTCCGGATGACGTGCCTGTACTACGTGGCCAACAGGCTGAACTACATTGTCGCGGGCACCGGGAACAAGAGTGAGATCTCGATTGGCTACTACACCAAGTACGGGGATGGCGGAGTGGACCTGCTGCCCCTCGGCGCGCTCGTGAAGAGCGAGGTGCGCGCCCTGGCGCGCGACCTGGGCGTGCCGGCGCGGGTGATCGAGAAGGCCCCAAGCGCGGGCCTGTGGCTGGGGCAGACCGACGAAGGCGAGATGGGCTTCACGTACGCCGAACTGGAAGACTACCTGCGAAAAGGCCCCGCGTCACTGGCTCCGGCCGTCGTGATGAAGATCGAGCGCCTCGTCCGCGCGAGCGAACACAAGCGCCACATGCCGCCGGTGTTCGAGCCCGGCGGCCAGCCGTAGCCCGGGGTCGTTCCTGGCCTGCCGGCCCGGAGCGAAGTCGAAGGGAGCGACGTCGAAGCCGGCCCCCGGGTTCGCGCGGGTTACCCCAGCGCGGCCAGGAGTGCCGCGCTCGTCATGCCGAAGTGGTTCCACACGCGCCGGTAGTCATCCGACGGCGCGATCTGCGGATCCGTGATGCCGAAGTGCTCGAGGGCCACGCCCGTACCGGCAAGGTGCGACGCCGCCATCGCCGCAAACCCGCGCAGCCCTGACTCTGGGTTGCCGATCAAGCCGTCTTCAATGGTCACGATCTTCCGATAGCGCGTGGCCAGGCCCTTGAAGAACGAGGAAGCCACCGGGAATCCGTTCACCACGAAGACGTCAGCCGGCGTGCCCGCAGCGGTCGCCAGTTCGGCGGCCTCCCCCGCGAGGAACGCCGGCGCGCCCACGGCGAGAATCGCCACGCTCGCTCCCTTCGCCTCCCGGTACTTCGTCACGGCGGTCCACTCGTTGTCTGCCTGCCACAGCGGCTCGCCGGTCCCGGCCTTCGCGAGCACCGGCAGATTGTCTCGCGGAATCGCCACGATGTGTCCGCCCATACCCGCCGCAGCGTCCCGCACCGCCATGAAGGCCGACCGCGCATCGGCGGGTGCGTAGAAGCGGCGCAGGAACGGCAGGTACCCAATCCCCAGATTGATCCAGTCGAGGCTCCAGCCCGAGAAGTGATCGCGTCCGGTGCACGCGCCGACGTGCGCCAGGTGCAGGACGACGTTCAGCCCCTCGTTCGGGCCGTCGAGGTTGCGCTGGTACCGCCAGAACTCGAAGCCTTCGCGCGCGATGCCCTCGAAGAACGCCGAAAACGTCGCGAAGACGTTCAACTGGGGCGCCCGGCTGCTGAACGCGAGGCCGTTGGCCATCAGGGAGGCGGCCTGCTCCTGGATGCTCATCTCGAAGCGGTGATCCGCGCCCACGAGCGCGGCGGCCTTGCCGAGCTTGGTCGAGGGATTCAGGTCGCACGATACGAAGAAGCATCGCGTCGGGTACTTCTTCGCGATGGCCTCGTAGGCCGCCTCGGACCCGGCCCTGGCTGACACGGGCTTGTCGGTTCCGGGGAGCTTTACCGCCGCGATGTCCGCCGGCTCCAGCAGGAGATTCGGCGTCCCCTTCTTCGCCCGGGCTGTGGTCACGACGACCCGGGGCGGCTGCTCCCGCAGTCGCTGCAGCGTGTTGGCCTCGTCGGCTGTCAACTGGAGCAGCGGGTTCGCCAGCACCGCCGCTCTGTCGCGCCCCTTCATGCCGCCGTCGTGATG